>JALOMZ010000279.1 GCA_025455205.1 Chitinophagaceae bacterium
CTTTATGTACGTCGAAGGATATCCCCTTCAACAAATCGCCACTGGTCAGGTTCTCCACTCTCAGCACAATATCACCGATTGGAACCTCTCGCTTGGGATATACATTCGTTAGTTCGCGCCCAACCATCATCGTGATCAGATCTTTTTCGGTGACGTCCGAATTGTCTACCGTGCCCACCAATTCTCCATCCCGAAGGACTGTGATTCGGTCCGCGATGCCGCCGATCTCGTGCAGCCTGTGGGATATGTAAATAATCGCCACGCCGTTAGCCCTCAGACTGCGGATCATGTCCATGAGCTTGTCCGCGTCATTTTGTGATATCGATGACGTCGGCTCATCCATCAGCACGATTTTTGCTTTCGAAGTGACGGCTTTTGCGATCTCCACCACCTGCTGCTGGGCAATGGATAGGTCCTTAACCAGCCCATTTGGATCTATCTCACTCTGGCCCAATTCTTCCAGCGCCCGGGTATAGCCCTGCCTGCACGTTCGGGCAGTTGTGCAATCAATCCTCCGATAAGAAATCCTTTGGGCAGGAATCCGTTTCGCTGACGGTAGCCTTGTATCTCTTTCCACAGGTCTTGCCAGCGGCCATGCCCAATGAGACCGCTGTAGAGCGCAAGATCATTGCCGCCATATCCGGCCAGTTGTTCATCGGCCCCCTGGCCATCAATCATTACCGTGAGGCCCGCCTTGCCGGCCGCCTCAAATACACACCATTGGCTGAACTGACTGGTGCTGCCAAAGGGGTAATCCATATGCCAGAGCAACCGGTCAAAATCATCCTGCAGTTTGTCGAAAGAGGGGTAGGTCTTATGTGAATGGCTGCCGGTTTGCTGGTTTACCAGTTCGGCATATTGTGTTTCATCGTAGCGTTTGTCGAGGCTGCTGGAAGTAACCGTTTCCAATTGCTTGCCCTGGTGGCCGGCATCATCCAGCACCTGACGCATGAGGCACACGATGGTGCTGCTGTCGAGGCCACCCGACAGCGCACTGCCCACCGGAACATCACTGCGCATGCGCAGCTTTACGGCGTCTTTCAGCACGGCAGCAAAGGCCTCCAGGGCATCCTGTTCATTCCCACGCCATTGCCTGGGCTGCAAGCGGTACCATTCGGTTTCACTCACCAGGTTCTGTTGCAGATCCACCTTCAGCAAATGACCGGGACGCACCTGCATCACCCCTTCCTCAAAGGTCTCCCTGTCGTGATCGATATGACTGTAACTTAAATACTGATAGGCTATTTTCTCATTCAGCCTGAACCGGTAGGCTGGCAGGGTGCGCAGCTGCTTCACTTCCGAGCCAAAGGCGAGGTAATCGGCCGTTTGCGTGTAATACAGAGGCTTCACCCCAAACCGGTCACGAACAGCGTAGAGCATCTGGCGCTTTGTATCCAGCATCAGAAAGGCAAACATGCCGTTGAATTTGTGCAGGGCTTTCTCGCCCCACTGGTGCCAGGCATGCAGGATGACTTCTGTATCGCTTTTGGTGGCAAACTGCACGCCGGCAGCTTCCAGCTCCGCTTTTACTTCCAGGTAATTATATACTTCCCCATTAAAGCATATGGCCAGTCCCGCCTCCTGCAGCACCATGGGCTGATGGCCGGCTGGAGAAAGATCGATAATACTCAGCCGCCGGTGCCCGAATCCAACCTTGAAACGCCGGGATGCATCCAGCTCCTGCAATTGCAGCGCATCCCTGGAACCAGGCGCCGTATCGCTGCCGGCCCATAATTGCATACCATTCCCCGGCTCCCAGGTAAGGTATCCTTCATCGTCTGGTCCGCGATGCCGGATCACCCTGTTGGCGGCCATCAGTTCTGCCGCGGAGGATCCTTTGAAATCTACTATGCCACTAATGCCACACATAGAATAAAAAAATGATTGGTGCAGATCAGCTATCGAATCCCGAGTACACCAAACAAGGTATCGGTAAAGCGCTGGGAACCCTGGTAATTTAAATGTTCGTAATCGCCGAAACAGGAATCCGGAAATGCCAGCGATGTATAATCCAGATACTGTATGGCACCATATTTTGATCGATGCAATGAGTCACTGAAACGTGATCCTGTCTGGAAGGTATGGTGCAGTGGGGTGGATAGGAAAATCAGTTCAACCCCATATTGCCGGCATAAGGCAACAATTTTATCCAGGTATATAAGCTGGTGCTTCGAATACGTGAATTTACCGGGTGCCATTTTTGATTCCAGTTCTCCGGGCTTGGGCAGCTTGGACAGGGTGGTGTAAATGGGCTCATACCTGCCCACGCCCAGGGTATTGATCTTATCGCCCGGCTTCATGTTCTTGTACACGTCAAACTTGAACTTGGGATAGTCCACTATGCCTGCGAGCGTGGTCTTAAAATTATTCCGCAGCAGGAGGCCAATCTCTCCGGGTGGCATCAGGAACAGGAAATTAGACACCTTGAACTGCAGGGGCTGGTTCCTGAAATACCAATCTTCCATGTCCGCATGCAGGTTCAAATCCGAGAAACTCAACACCACCTTTTTCACCTGCGGATTAATGGCCAGCATTTTCCGGAGCTTGATGTAGCTGTACAAATAGCTCTCTGCGCTTTGGGCCAGGTTAATCGTCTGGGTGCTTTTGGTATCGTTAACGGAGGTTTCAATTCTTGAATCCCCTATGAAAATGACCTGCCTGTCAGGCATCTTGTAGAAATGTTCCTGGTTGAGCCCAATGGTAAAGAATGCGCAGGGAAGCAGGAAAACCACCATTGTCAGGATGATGAACAGGGCTACCCTCCGAACAAATTTTTTGGCATCCATATCAGAAATCGAAATAGATGAATTTTTGCTGGTCACCACGGAAGAAGAGGATCACCAGTACCAGAACGATGTAGATGGTCCAGCGCAGGGCCGGTTTTACGCGCACATCATCCATTTGCAGGCCATGACGGTTGCGACGCTGCACCCACTCCACCAGCAGCAGGATGCTGATCATCAGCAGCGACAATCCCGGCAGGTCTGCCGTTTGCCCTTGTGCAAATGACCGGGGATCGAAATGCCGGAACAGGTCGAGGGCTTCTCCCATATTCCGCGCCCTGAAGAATACCCAGGTAATGCAGATCAGGAAGAAGGTAAGCAGCATCTGCAGCAATTCCCGCACGGAGGGCAGGGTTCTGCCAAAAGCCACAACTTCCAGATTGCGCCGGTGTGCACCGGTAAGGAAAAGCGGAACATAAAACACGGCATTCAATGCCCCCCAGGCAATAAAGGTCCAGTTGGCGCCGTGCCAAAATCCACTTACCAGGAAAACGATCATGGTGTTGCGCAAACTCTGCCACTGGCTTCCCTTGCTGCCACCCAAAGGAATGTATACATAGTCGCGGAACCAGGTAGTAAGCGAGATATGCCAGCGGCGCCAGAACTCAGCCACATCACGGGAGAAATAGGGAAAATGGAAATTGCGCATCAGGTTGAAGCCCAGCATGCGGGCCGCACCAATGGCAATGTCTGAATAGCCGGAAAAATCACCGTAGATCTGGAATGCAAACAGCACCACCCCAAATGCCACAGACAGCCCATTATATTGTGTGTGGTTCTCAAAAATGAGGTTCACAAAAGTGGCACAATTGTCGGCCACCACTATTTTTTTGAAAAGCCCCCACAACATTTGTCGCAATCCGTCGCGCACCTCATTGTAGTCAAATACTCTTGGCTGCATTACCTGCGGCACCAGGTTGGTGGCCCTTTCAATGGGGCCGGCCACCAGCTGGGGGAAAAAGCTGATGAAGGCAAAATAGACCACGGGGTCCTTGATGGCACTCAGCTTGCCGCGGTAAATATCGATGGTATAGCTCAACGACTGGAAGGTATAGAAGCTGATACCCACCGGCAGGATGATCTTGATTGTGGTAACATTGAGCGTGAGGCCGAAAAGGCTGAAAGCGCTGACAAAATTATCTACGAAGAAATTGTAGTACTTAAAGAAGCCAAGGATGCCGAGGTTTGTGATCAGGC
>JALOMZ010000018.1 GCA_025455205.1 Chitinophagaceae bacterium
GAACTTCATCAGGTCGTCCTTTGTTTGCCCTCCATATCCTGCGAGAACACAATGGCGCCGGGCGGGCAGGCAGCTTCGCAACGTCGGCACCAGATGCAGAGGCTTTCCTCAAACCCAATCAGACCCCGGTAATCATCGGGCTTGAAGGTGGGCTCAAAAGGATACCGGGTGGTAACGGGTTTCTTGAAGAGGTTTTCTATGGCTGTGAGGAAGGTATTCATGGCTTGTTTTTTTAACGGGCGGTGCACGACAGGCAAGGGTCGTATGAAGCAATGATGGCGGGGGCTGAGCCATATTCATTTCCCCGGAAGGCCTCCACCATGGCAGCTACATTGCTGAAGGTAGGGGCCTTTATCTTCAGTCGTTCCAGTACCTGTGTTTTATTGCCTTTGGCGTAGTAGAACAATTCTCCCCGCGGTGCTTCCAGCCTCACCACGGCTTCGCCATCGGGGAAGGCCTTGGTTTCTGTTACAATGGGGGTTTCAGGTAATCCGTTGATGATATTGCGGATGATGCTGATGGATACATACAGTTCGCGGATGCGCACCATGTTGCGGGCATACACATCGCCGCTGGTTTCGGTTACCATTTCAAAGCCGGCTTCCTTCCAGGGCAGCAGGTCTTCGGTTTCGTTTCGCACATCCACGGCCAGGCCCGCAGCCCGGGCAAAGGGGCCAACCACATTCAGGCGCAGGGCTGTTTCGCGGCTGATGGCACCCACGCCCTTGTTCTTGAGCGAAAGGGTCCAGTTGTTGCGGAAGATGTCGGCCAATTCTTCCAGTTGCGGCATGAAATGATCAAGGCGACGCAATACCTGGTTGGCCACTTCCGGCTTCAGGTCGCGGGCCACACCGCCAACAATGGAAAAATCGTACTGGATGCGGTTGCCGCAGATGGCTTCCAGCAGCTCCATGGAGAATTCGCGGTACTGCATCGTTTTCATGAACAATGCCTCAAAGCCTGAATTCTCAGCCACATGGCTCAGACACAGCAGGTGTGAATGGATGCGGTCCAGTTCAATCACCAGCATGCGCAGGTATTTGGCGCGTTTGGGTATTTCAATCTTCAGTAGTTTTTCCGCCACCTGGGAATAGGCGGTGGTGTGGGAAATGGAGCAAAGCCCGCACACCCTGCCTACCACAAAACTCACCTGCCTGAACTTGAACTTGGTGCAGCAGGCTTTTTCAATGCCACGGTGCACATAGTACACATTGGCATCGGTATGCACGATCTTTTCGTTTTCCGTGGTGAACTTGAAGTGCAGGGGTTCCAGCAGGGAAATGTGTTGCGCTCCAACCGGTATTTCATATTGTTGTGCCATAACTACTTGTTCTTTCTGAGCGGTCCGCTGTCAAAATCGGGTTCCAGTACAAAGCCCTTTTCTGAACCTTCAATACGTATATCCATAAGATCTACCAGTTCAGCTTCGGCCACCCAGGCTGATGCTACGATGCTGCGTATGGAGGGAATGGTGGCATCGGGGGAGGCGAGGGCAAAAAAGGTAGTGGTATCATAGGGCGGGGCATAGTGGCTGAAGAACCATTGGATCTCCAACTGCTGACCCAGGTCTACCGCATTCATTACCATGAAGTGGTGCTGCTCAGGATCATAGAACCGGCCTATATCTTCCTGCACGGTATCGAGGGAGGTGGCAATCTTGTTCATACGGTAGGGGTTGGGGTAATGGATGCCGCAACATGCCGGCGGTTGAGTTGTTCATCTTCGGCAATCGGCTGCGTATTCAGCCTTACGGATGCTTCCATGTCTTTGTTCTTCTGTTCAAGAATGGCGAGCGCCTGCACCACCCCGTCGATGATCTGTTCGGGGCGGGTACCGCAACCGCATACATACACATCCACCGGAATGAACTGGTCTACGCCGCCTTCGCAGTTGTACATGCCACGGAAAACGCCGCCGGTGCTGGCGCAGGCGCCGCATGCTACCACTACTTTCGGCTCCGGCATCTGGGCGTAGATCTCCACCAGTCGCTCGCGTGAACGCTTGGTAACCGGACCCGTCACCAGCAGTATGTCCGATTGTTTCGGATTGCCTGTGTTAATCATCCCAAATCTTTCAATGTCATACTTGGGGGCCAGGCAGGCCAATATTTCAATATCGCAGCCATTGCATCCGCCGGCATTATAGTGCAGGATCCAGGGCGATTTTTTTCTGTAGGTGGCCAGTTTCATGATAGGCTGTTGATGAGCAGGTTGATAAAGGCAAGCGAGAAGGATACGCCCAGCGAGAAGCGCAGCATCTGCTTGTAGTTGACCCGGGCGGTGGCATTATCCAGCGCGTTGAGGTAGATAAAGGTGAAGAGCATGAGGCCGATGCCGAGCAGGATATTGCTGCCGGCAAACAGATACACCAGGGTATAGGAGAAAATATAGTCCAGCCATTTGGCAGTATAAACAGCTTCGTAGTATATGCCGGAAAACTCCAGCTCCACACCGCCGGTTACTTCCTGGTGGGCTTCGGCTACGTCGAAGGGGGATTTTTTAAGTTTAATGGGCAATACCAGCAGCAGGGCCACAAAGGCAAGCGGCATCTTGTACAGCAGGGGTTGCGGATGGTGGAATGCGGCGCTGGCTTCAAAACTGCCGGTGATCATGTACATGGATACGGCAATCAGGATCAGCACGGGCTCATATGCAATGATGCTGAGGGCGGTACGGTTGGCGCCCAGGTGGCTGAATATGGATCGGGTGCTGTATCCTGCCAGTATGATCAGTGCGGTGTAGAGGAGGTGCAGGAAAATGACCAGGATGAGGTCGCCACCCAGCAGAAATACCCCGAGGGCGTACCATAGCGATACAAAATGCATAATGCCCAGGAAGGCATGGGCAGAGTGCACCACCATGCGCCGTTTGTCGGCCAGTTTCAGGAAATCGTAAAATGGTTGCAGCACTGGCGGACCAATGCGCCGTTGCATGCGCGCCCTGATCACCCGCTCCAAACCGTATACAAGTCCGCCGAGAAAGGGAGCAAGGATAATCAGTATTATGGCAATGAATGTATGGCTCATACAAGTGGTATTTAGATCAGGGCTGCCACCAGCAGGGCACCAAAAAGCACCACGCCAATGGTAATGGCATAGGGAGTGGCTTTGTCTGCGGTCAGGTAGAAGGAGGAGAATGAATAGTTCACTTTTTCGCCGCACATGTATTCCCGGGTGCGGTCTACATGCCGGAAGTGAATGAACATGGCTGCAATGATGGCGGCAGGGAGCAGGAAGAAGGCAATGAGGGGCGGAAGCACGGGCAGCTTCATGGTATCAACAAAAATGCTCCATCCCTTGATCATCACGGTAACGTCCTGTGCCGAAGCGGCTGCTGCCACAGGGGCAAAAAAATGGGTGAGCAGCAGGGGCAGCCCAAAAATGCTGAGGGCAATAAGCGCCAGCAGGGCATAGATGGTGCCGGTATAGGTTTTGCCGGTTTTTTCAAATTGCACCCGATCGTGCTCGCCCGATCTTGCAATCAGCAGACCAATCACCTTGGTGTAGAGCAGCGTGAGCACGGCGCTGCCGCATACTACCGCTATGAGGGTGAATGCGCCCAGCAGCCTGGCATCCACGGCATAGCTGCCCAGGGTTTCAATGCTCAGCCACTTGCCTATGAAGGCGCCAAAGGGCGGCAGCAACAGGCTCATAAATCCAATGGTGGTGACCAGGGCGGTGAAGGGGCCGCTTTCGCCCAGCCGGTCCATATCCGAAGTATTCTTGAGGTGGAATACCCGCTCCAGGATGCCTGCATTCAGGAAGAGCATGCTTTTTGAAATGCCGTGGAAGAGCATGAGTGCGAGGGAAGCTACCACGGTAACGGGGGTGCCCAGGGCTCCCATCATTATCATCAGGGCCAGCAGGGCAATGGTGGAATGGGCGAGTATGCGTTTGAAGTTATCCTGTGCCAGTGCTCCCACGGCGGCCGCAATAAATACGAAAGCGGTAAGCGCTATAATGGCCGATGCCAGGGGGGTGTCTTTCAGTGCCGGCGACAGCCTGAGTATCATGAAGGGGGCAATTTTCACCATGGTGCTGGAGTGCAGCAGGGCGCTCACCGGGGTGGGAGCCACCATGGCACCCAACAGCCAGCTGCTGAAGGGAAGCTGGGCGCCTTTGATAAGCGCGGCCATGCTCAAAAGGGCCAGGGGCAGCAGCAGGCCTCCGGCCGGTGCCAAGGCCAGCAGGTTGCTGAAACTGGCTTCGCCAGATCCGGAGCGCAGCAGGAAAAAGATGGCACCCAAAATGGCCAGTCCGCCCACCTGGTTCATCCAGAGCGCGGTTATGGCATTGGCGCGCGATTCTGCATCCTGCCGGAAGCTGATAAGCAGGAAGGATGCCAGCGTGGTGAGTTCAAAAAACAGGAAGAAATATTCCAGGTTGTCAGCACAAACCACCAGGTTCATGGCGCCAATAAACCAGAATATGATGGACAGAAAATATTTTTTCCGGAACGGGCTGCAGGGTTCTTCCTCAATATACCGCAGGGAATAGATGGCAATGATGCCGCTGATCACATTGATGAGGATGAACATGAACGCGCTGAGCTCATCCACCATCAGTTGGGGTGCAGCCGTGGCAGGCATGTTGTTGAGCAGGTAGACAAGTCCACCTAACTGCAGCATGGTAAGCAATCCCACCAGGATGCTTTTTCTTTTAATGGCAATCCATCCGAAAAAAAGCAGGAGCAGCAGATCGGCGCCGGCCACCACTTCGTTGATGTAGTGTGGCAGGGTGATGCCAACAGCGCTGTTGGTGTTGGCGTAGGCGAATACAGACAGGATGGAAAGGATGATGGCGGCTGCAATGACCATCCATTTGGCTAATTGCCTGGGAAGGATGAGGAGGAGCAGGCTTACTGCCAGCGGAAGGCCAACCAGGCCTGCTAATAGAGATTCCATGACGGCGAATTTTATATGCCAGCGACGCATATAAAATTAGCAATCGGCAGAGGGGCAATACATGACGACCGTCACGCTTTGATATGATCGGTATTAGCTGTGGCCGCCGGAAGGTTTGCGGCCTGCTGCAGGTATGATGATACTCAGGTTGCTTCCGCAGGGCTGGTATTCAGGGTTGGATGCTCTTGCAGGAGGCGGGAAAAGAAGTCCAACGCCCGGCCCAGGTTTCCGGATGCTTCGGTACTGAGCCCCACATGGAGGTCCCATTGCAGGCCGGTAATGGAAAGTATCCAGGCTTCCGGCTGCTGCTGGTACAATTCGCGGCAGAGATAAAGGATGGTCTCCGGGCTTTGCACGTGGCTGGAAAAGAAATAATGACCGGCTGGGAAGCATGAATTCCATGCATAGCCACCGGGATGGTGCTGGTGAGAGGCATCCACAAAAACAACGGATGGATAACGGCAGATCAGCAACGCGTCTTCCACCTGCAACTGGTAACGCCATTCAACGTCCAGCCCTTCTATTGATAGCTGGCTCACTGCCTGGGCAAAACGCCACCCCAGGCCGTCATCGCCACGGCCTTCATTGCCGATACCAATCACCAGCAGCCGATCGTTAGATGTTTCTGGTGCGTGCATCGAGGAGATTTCCCTGGTGATCAAATAGTTCTGCGCGCAGGGGCATTTTCCCCAGGGCCTGGGTGGCACAGCTCAGGCAGGGATCGTAGGCCCGTATGGCCACTTCTACCTGGTTGAGCATACCCTCTGTAACCTGCCCTTTGCGGCTGATGACATTTTGCGCCACCCATTTGACGGCGGTATTCATGGCATCATTGTTATGGGTGGTGGATACAATGAGGTTGCAACGGGTGATCCTTCCCTTGTCATCCACTTCGTAATGATGGGTAAGGGTGCCCCGCGGAGCTTCGATGATGCCGATGCCTTTGTTTCTGGGTGTTCCTTTACGCAGGAGATCCCCGCCCATAAGTTCCGGATCATGCAGCAGCTCTTTCATGACTTCAGCACTGTGCAGGATTTCGATGAGGCGGGCCCAGTGGGCATACATCGTACTGTTGTTGGTTCTTTTTCCCGTGAAAGCCACAAAATCCTGCCGGGCCTGATCGGCCAGCGGCGTGCCAATGAAATCGCATACATTCATGCGGGCCAGCGGTCCCACGCGGTTCCAGCCCTTTTCGCGGCCTACCTGTTTCAGGTAGGGAAATTTCATATAAGACCATTGTGCCACCGCTTCGGAGAAGTAATCCTGGTATTCATCGGTGGATATGTCATCCAGGGTACGCTGCCCTTCGCTGTCAACAGCCCGCAGCCTGCCATGGTAGAGGTCCAGGCCACCATTGGTATCCACCATGCCCAGGTGGCCCGATGGAAAGGCCGCAAATTCATCCAGCAGCCGGCGGTTCTTTTCGTGGTAGCCTTTGATGAAGCCAACCATTTCCTGCGACCATTCAATCATGGTGTCTATGGAGGGGATGTTCAGGCCATCCAGGAAATAGTTCCTTTCTTCCGGCGTGAATGTTTTGTATACCCCGCCAGGTACTGCCAGGATGCCATGGATGCGCTTGCCGGCAACGGCTTTGATGATCTCCTGCCCGAATTTTCGCATGGTGATGCCTTTCACTGCCAGTTCCTTGTTTTCCAGGGCTACTGCTACAACGTTTCGCTTGTCGGCCGGGGCATCCATGCCAAAAAGCAGGTCGGGGGAAGCCAGGTAGAAAAAGTGCAGGGCGTGCGACTGAAATACCTGTCCGTAATGCATCAGCCTGCGCAGCTTGGTGGCAGTTGGCGACAGGTCTTCGGGGTCTACCCCCACAATCTGGTCAATGGCTTTGGCGGCAGCCAGGTGGTGGCTTACCGGGCAGATGCCACACAGGCGTTGCACCAACACGGGTGCCTCCCAGTAGGGGTGGCCCTGCACAAAGCGCTCAAAACCGCGGAACTCCACAATATGAAAGAAGGAGTCGCGTACCTGCCCGTATTCATCGAGGTGAATGGTTACCCTGCCGTGGCCTTCTACCCGGGTTACCGGATCTATGGTAATCTTTCTATTCATGGCTGTGCGGGGGTTAATCGTATTTGAATTCGGGGTATAGTATGGAGTATTCTTCACCCCACAGCAGGTTTTTGACGGCCTTCCAGATATGGTTGGCATCTGGCGGGCATCCCGGGATATGGTAGTCGATCTTCACAATTTCATTGCATGCATATACGCGGTCAAGGATCTTGGGAAGGTCTTCATGATAGGGGATGATATGGGCGCCCGGTTCTCCGGTGGGGCTGTTGAGATAGGCTTCTTCCAGGCATTCGCCCAGCGGAATGCCGTTGCGCATGGTGGGAAGGCCACCCCATACGGCACATTCTCCTACCGATACCAGCAGGTCGCAATGTTCACGGAAGAGACGCAATGTTTCCACGTTGTCCGAATTGCAAACACCGCCTTCAATAAGGCCTATATGGCAGCGCGAAGTGAATTGTTTGAAATCGGTGAGGGGTGATTTGTCAAACGACACCAGTTCCACCATGTCGAGCAGGTCTGTGTCAATGTCCAGCATGGACATATGGCACCCAAAGCAACCAGCCAGTGAGGTAGTGGCCACTATCTTCTTCTCCATAACCGGTGTGCGGGTGCGGGCCGATTCTTTGCGTCTGCCATAATCCCTTTGCACGGATTGGTTGTCGAACTTCCGCGTTCCAAATGGCATGGACAGGCTGTTGTTGCGCACAATGATGGCCCCGGTAGGACAGATCTCCATGGCATGCAGGGCCTGCGCTTCGCTGAGCTGCGCTTCCTGCTCATAATCGATGCCCACTACAGTGTCGTTGCCCCTGTTCTGGTAATTGAATACCCGCTTGCCGGTTTCTGTTTTTACATCCACCACACAGCGCAGGCATTTGATGCACCGGTTGTGTTCCATCACCATGCGGCGGGGCTGGAAGTCGATGCGTCTGTCTTCAAACACATGCGGAAACCGGGTGGCGGCAATGCCCAGTTCGTAGCCCATGTGCTGCAGGTCGCAGTTGCCGCTCTTTTCACAGGCCGGGCAAACATGGTTGCCTTCTGCAAACATCATTTCCACCACGGCCTTGCGGGTGTCCTGCAATTCGGGGGTGTTTACTTCCACCACCAGTCCTTCGGAGATCCGTTCGGTGCAGGCAGGGGCATATTTCCCATTGATCCTGCAGGTGCAAATGCGGCAGGTGCCCAGCGGAGGTTCAATATGTTCGTAATAGCAGAGGGAGGGAATGAAAATGTTGTTGGCCCGGGCTACTTCCATCAGATTGCTGCCCTTTTCTGCCTGTATGGATTGTCCATCTATGGTTATATGCACGAGTTCAGGCATGGCATCAGATTTTATATTGATCGTAAGCTGCGGTGGCGGCGTCAAGGTCGAATTTCAGGTTGAGGCCATTGTAGGTCTTGTCCATCCTTTCCCGGAAATACGCGTTGAATTTTTCCATGGCATAAATGAGGCTGTTGGTGGCCGTTTTACCCAGTCCGCAGCGGCTGGTATTCTTCATGATGATGCCCCATTGTTTCAGTTCTTCCAGGTCTGTTTCATTGGCCAGCCCGTTGTTCAGCCGTTCCAGTTTGCGCTGAATGATGAAATTGCCGGCGCGGCAGGGGGTGCAAATGCCACAGGATTCCGACCGGAAAAACGACGCATAGTTCAGCAGTACTTTCACCAGGTCGCGCTGCCTGTTGAAGATCATGAAGGATCCGCCGGAACGTATGTCTTTGCGTGCCAGCAGGTCGAGCATGGAAATGCGACGGTATTTGTCTTTGATGGAAATGCATTCGCCGGATGGGCCGCTCACCTGGATGAAATAGGGATCCTCTGCTTCGCAGAGTTCCAGCAATTCGGCCACCGTCATGCCCCATTCAATTTCATAGATGCCGGGCAGTTTGCAGTCGCCGGATACACTCAGCAACTTCACGCCGGGTGAGCCGGGTATGCCCAGCTGGGTATAGGCTTCAGTGCCCAATGCGAGGATGCGGGCGGCCGCACAGAAGGTCTCTACATTATTGATGACCGTAGGTTGCTGCAGGTAGCCTTTTTCCACCGGGAAATACCATTTTGTTCTGGGCTCACCCCGCTTGCCTTCGAGCGATTCCAGCAGCGCTGTTTCTTCGCCGCACACATAGGAGCCTGCGCCCATTTGTACCCGTATGTCAAAATCAAAGCCTTTGATGCCACAGCAATCTTTTCCCAGCAAGCCGGCGGTACGGTACTGCTGTATGGCGGTCTCCATACGGGGAAGCAGCCAGCGGTATTCACCCCGCAGGTAGATGATGCCGCAGGAAGCGCCAATGGTGTAACCACAGAGCAGCATCCCCTCGATGATGGTATTTGATTGGGTATTGATGAGCACCCGGTCTTTGAATGTGCCCGGTTCGCCTTCGTCGGCATTGCATACAACGTATTTAGGCGCAGCTTCCTGCTCCCGGGCGGCCAGCCATTTCTTCCAGGTGGGGTAGTAGGCCCCGCCACGGCCCGATAGTTCGGCCTTCTTTAAGGCCTCCAGTACACCTTCGGGGCCCAGGGTGACGGCGCGGCTGAGGGCGGAACCCGGATGGAATTCCCGGAAGAACACGGTTCCGTTGCCAGAAGGGGCATAACGAATATTGTCGGCCGGAATGTCGCAAATCTGCGCCGGGTCTGCACCCTGCTTCAGCGCCTGGATGATATCCTTCACCTTGATGGCGTTCAGGTTGGTGAAGGGATAGAAATTGATGAGGGCAGCAGGCTCCTGGTCGCTCAGGCCAATGCAGGGGGTGTGGAACAGGCCAAATGTGCCCGTGCGGTCAACAGAGCCCAGGCTGGCGCCGGTTTCCCTTTCCAGGGTCTCCAGAATGCGGCCGGAGCCTTTCAGTTCAGCAATGATACTTGTATTTAAGTAGATAGTGTTTTTTCCGGTAGGCTTGCGGTGGAAGAAATGATAAAATGAAATGATGCCTTCCACTTCAATGGCAGCAAGGTCAAATTCGGCGCTCAGTGCCGCCACATCTTCGTCCCTGATATATCCATGAGTCAGCTGGAGGTCCCAAAGACGGTTCATCATTTGGGTTTGCAGGGGTTCTTGCATAGCCTGTATGTTTTAGGTGTCAGGCGGCAGCGGCGTTGGGTGCCGTTGGGGCAAAACAATCAAATCCTGCCTAGCAGCGGGGTGCGGCAAGCAGGCCGGAGAAAGGAATCCAACATCAAAGCTGATGCATTCCGGTAGTGTTTTTGATGACATTCATCATAACTGCCCTGCTAATGGATCGATAGCTTCGAGCCCACTTTTGGTCACCTTGACCCCTGCATGTGAAGCGAATTGCACATATGGCCTGGCAGCGTAAGCGCTGTTACTATTTCTCCACCCGTTATCTAATCTTATTGTATGACGAGCCATCAAACGGTTCATGCCAAAGAACTGTCGAAGACCGATCCGCGTGTGAAGCTGATAGCCACCAAAATCAAGAAGGAAAACCGGCAGCCGGATGCATTGATTGAAATCCTGCATACGGCACAGAATGCCTATGGCTACCTGCCCAAAGAGGTGCTGACCTTTATTGCCAGGGAATTGCGGCTCCCTCCTTCGCGGGTGTATTCTACCGTTACTTTTTATCATTTCTTCTCGCTGAAATCGAAAGGAGAGCATACCTGCCTGGTGTGCACCGGCACCGCCTGCTATGTGAAGGGGGCACAGGCCCTGCTCAACAAACTGGAGCAGGAGTTTGGACTGCGGCCCGGCATGGTAACCCCCGACGAGAAAATGGGGGTGCAGGTGGCCCGCTGTATAGGTGCATGCGGGCTGGCGCCGGCCGTGGTTATAGACAATGAAGTTATGGGCAAGGTGAGCGAGGAATCGATCATACAATCCATCCGGGAAAAAACAGGAACCTTATGAACCGACATGAGTTGCAGGCAATGGCCACACAGGCCAAAATGAAACAACAGCAAGCCAAACACAGGATCTGCGTGTGTTGCGGCGCCAGCTGCATCTCCTCCGGCGCGGAGGAAGTGCTGAAGAAATTGCAGGCAGAGGTCAGCAGCCGGGGCCTGGAGCAGGAGGTAGAGGTGATCCCTTCCGGTTGCATGGGACCGTGCAACCAGGGGCCGCTGGTGAAATGGCTGCCGGAAAACACCATTTATCAGCGCGTTGATTGCCATAACCTGGAAAGGATCGTGCAGGAGCAACTGGTAGAGGGCCGGCCCATAGAAGACCTGTTGTTGTTTGCCGATTCCAGGGAAAAGCCTTTCCTGAACGCAGATGAAGATCCATTTTTCAGCAAGCAGCTGAAGATTGCCCTGAAAGACTGCGGCGACATCAATCCGGAAAATATCGAAGACTACCTGGCGGTAGGCGGCTACCAGGCCCTTGACAAGGCCCTGTTCCGCATGTCGCCGGAAGAAGTGATTTCCGAAGTGAAGCAGAGCCGTATAAGGGGCAGGGGAGGTGCAGGTTATCCCACCGGCCTGAAATGGGAAACCGTATACCGGTATGTATCAGACCAGAAATATGTGATCTGTAATGGCGATGAGGGGGATCCCGGTGCTTTCATGGACCGCAGCGTGCTGGAAGGAAATCCGCACCGCGTGCTCGAAAGCATGGCCATTGCCGGGTATGCCATTGGTGCCAGTAAGGGCTATGCCTATATCCGCGGTGAATATCCGCTGGCTATCAAGCGTATTGAACTGGCCATTAAGCAAGCTACCAAACTGGGACTATTGGGCAAGAATATCCTGGGCTCTCCCTTCTCCTTTGAGGTGGAAGTGCGCATAGGCGCCGGCGCTTTTGTGTGCGGGGAAGAAACGGCCCTTATTGCATCCATTGAGGGCAAGCGGGGAACGCCCCGGCCGCGTCCGCCTTTTCCGGCTGAATCCGGCTTGTGGGGCAAGCCCACATTGATCAATAATGTGGAGACTTTTGCGGCCATAGCGCCTATTGTACTGAAAGGCGGAGAGTGGTACAGCGAAACAGGCACGGCCAAAAGTGCAGGTACCAAGGTGTTTGCGCTGGCCGGCAAGATCCGTTACTCCGGGCTCATTGAGGTGCCCATGGGTACTACGCTCCGTGAAATTGTATTCGATATAGCCGGCGGCATGCAGCAGGATGGCGAATTCAAAGCGGCCCAAACCGGCGGACCATCTGGCGGATGCATTCCTG
>JALOMZ010000280.1 GCA_025455205.1 Chitinophagaceae bacterium
ATTCTGAGATATACAATGGCGAAACCGTTGACCAGCGGCGCGCCCAGGCAGGCTGGGATCAGCCGGGCTTCGACGACAGCCAGTGGGCCGGCGTGCAAATACAATCCTTCGACAAACAACGTCTGCTGGCCACTGAAAATGAACCGGTGAAGGCCCATGAGGTGTTCAAGCCGCAACGAATATTCACTTCTCCTGCCGGCGAAACCATTGTTGACTTTGGCCAGAACCTGGTGGGCTGGGTGCGCATCCGTGTCAGCGGTAAGGCCTGCGACTCGGTGGTGGTAACACATGCCGAAGTGCTCACCAAGCAGGGCAACATGTACTACGATAACCTCCGCGGTGCCCAATGCCGCAACGTATACATTGCCGATGGCAGAGGTGAAACCACCTTCCATCCGCACTTCTCCTGGCAGGGTTTCCGCTACGCGGCCATCAAGGGCTATCCCGGTACCCTCACGGCCGACAAACTGGAAGCTGTGGCCCTGTATTCGGATATGGAACCCACAGGTTCCTTCAGCACCTCACATCCGCTAGTCAACCAGCTGCAGCATAATATCCAGTGGGGACAGCGCGGTAATTTCCTGGATGTGCCCACCGACTGTCCGCAGCGCGATGAACGCCTGGGCTGGACCGGCGACGCACAGGCCTTCTCCCGTACTGCTGCCTTCAACTTCAACGTGCTGCCCTTCTTTTCCAAATGGCTGCAGGATGTGGAGGCCGACCAGGTGAACGGCGCCGTGCCCTGGGTGGTGCCTAATGTGCTCAACGCCCGCGATGCCAACAGCTCCGGCTGGTCGGATGTGGCCACCATTGTGCCCTGGAATATGTACCTCGCTTATGGCGATACGGCATTATTGGAGCGGCAGTATGCCAGCATGAAAGCCTATGTGGAAAGCATCCGGGCCGTGGCCAAGGATAACCTCTGGAACAGTGGCTGGCATTTTGGCGACTGGCTCTTCTTCCGCCCCTTCGATGACAACGATGGCCGCTCCGCCGTTACCGATAAATTCATGATCGCCCAGTGCTTCTATGCCCATTCTGCTGAGCTGGTGGCCAAAGCAGCCCGTGTGCTGGGTAAGGCCGCGGAGGCCAGCGCCTACCAGCAACTGGCTGAAACAGTGAAGGAAGCCTACCGGCGCGAATACATGACGCCCACAGGTCGCCTGGTTTCCAGCACGCAAACGGCTTACGTGCTGGCCCTGCAGTTCGATATGCTGCCGCCCGCCCTGCGCCAGCAGGCCGCTGCCCGCCTGGCAGAGAATGTGGAGTCCTATGGCCATATCTCCACCGGCTTCCTGGGCACGCCTTATATCTGCCATGTATTGTCGAAGTACGGGTATCACCACCTGGCGGTGAAGTTGCTGCTGCGCGAGCAGTATCCTTCCTGGCTGTATCCGGTGAAGATGGGCGCTACCACCATCTGGGAGCGCTGGGATGGCATGAAGCCCGACAGCAGCTTCCAGACCCCGGGCATGAACTCTTTCAACCACTATGCCTATGGCGCCATTGGCGACTGGCTCTACCGCGTGGTGGCCGGCATTGATACCGATGAGTCGGCACCGGGATACCGGCAGGTGCTGGTGAAGCCCCATCCGGTGAAGGAACTGGGCACGGTGCAGGCTTCGCTGATGACACCGTTCGGCAAGGTATCCTCCCGCTGGCAGCCGGAAGAGAAACAGACTCAATTCGAAGTGGTGATACCGCCTAATACCAGTGCCAGCATTCAGATTCCGGCCTCTGCCGTTGCTCAGGTCACAGAAGGGGGCAAGCCCCTGGCTTCGGTGTTCCCGGCGGGCAGTGTGGAGCTGAAAGACGGTCGGGTATGTGTATCCACCGGATCAGGCACTTACCGGTTTACCATCGTGCAGGAGTGAGATTGGAAGGTGAGGCGTGATTTTATATATAGATATAAATTAATAAATAAAAAACAATATTCGTGCAGGTATTAGCAGGTGTGATCTTTCATTTTCTGGGTGGCTTTGCCTCCGGCAGCTTCTATATTCCTTACAAGCGCGTGAAGGGCTGGTCGTGGGAGAGCTACTGGCTGGTGGGTGGTCTCTTTTCCTGGCTCATTGTGCCGCCGCTGGCAGCCTGGCTCACCATTCCGGGCTTTGCCGACATGATAAGCAACGGCGGCGCCTCCACCCTGGGCTATACCTATCTGTTTGGCGTGCTCTGGGGCATCGGCGGCCTCACCTATGGGCTGGGCGTGCGTTACCTGGGCGTGGCCCTGGGCAGCAGCATCATCCTGGGGCTTTGCATGGTATTTGGTGCGCTGATTCCTTCAATTTATTATGAGTTGTTTCCCGCGGAGGGAAAAGACACCATTTCCATGCTGTTGAGTACGAGCTGGGGCCTGGTGATACTGGGCGGGCTGCTGGTATGCATCCTGGGCATCATACTGGGCGGCAAGGCCGGTACGCTGAAGGAGAAAGAACTGAAGCAGGCTGCTGCTACCGGCGATGCCCATGGTATGGACGTGAAAACAGAATATCGCTTTGGCCTGGGCATGCTGGTGTCCATCGTGTCGGGCGTGCTCAGCGCCTGCTTCAACTTCGGGCTCGAAGCCGGCAAGCCCCTGGCCGAAATGGCCAACGCGGCTTGGCAGGCATCCCATCCCGGTGAAACAGGCAACTACCTCTTCATGAACAATGTCACCTATGTGGTGGTACTCTGGGGCGGCCTCACCACCAATGCGATCTGGTGTCTGATCCTCAATGCGCGCAACAAATCATTCCCCGACTACACCAATAAAAAACAGCCCCTGCTGAAGAACTACCTGTTTAGTGCCCTGGCTGGTACCACCTGGTTCCTGCAGTTCTTCTTCTATGGTATGGGCGAAAGCCGGCTGGGCAATGGCGCCAGCTCCTGGATACTGCATATGGCCTTCATCATCCTGGTGGCCAATACCTGGGGCCTGGTGCTGAAGGAGTGGAGCGGGGTGCGTACGCAAACCCGCAAAACCCTCATTGCCGGCATCCTGGTGATCATCCTGTCCGTACTCATCATCGGTTGGGGCAATGCCCTCAAACCTTAATCATTACAGCAAAAGCAATCGAATATGAAAACGATCACACCTGTGTTTAATCACGTCAGCTACCTGTGGGACCATGAAAAGGCTGCAGCCCTGGAAGGCGACGAAGTAGCTTTGTTGGTGTACCGGTCAAACCTGCTGGGCGCCGACCTGCGCCTCACCAACTATGGCGGCGGCAACACCTCCTGCAAGGTGATGGCTACGCACCCGCTTACCGGCCAGCCCACCGAAGTGATGTGGGTGAAGGGCAGCGGCGGCGACCTGGGCACCATGAAGAAAAGCGGCCTCGCTGCCTTGTACGTCGACCGCCTGCGCAACCTGGAGCAAGTGTACCGGGGCGTGGCATACGAAGACGAAATGGTAGCGCTATTCAACCATTGCATCTACGACCTCGATTCCAAGGCCCCATCTATTGATACACCCCTCCACGGATTTTTGCCGTTCAGGCATATTGACCACCTGCATCCCGATGCGGCCATTGCCATTGCAGCGGCCAAAGACGGCAAGCAGATCACGATGGACCTTTTTGAAGGCACCATTGGCTGGGTAGACTGGAAGCGCCCCGGCTTCGAGCTGGGATTGCGCATGCGTCAGTGCGTGGAGGAGAACCCGGGTATCCGGGGCATCATGCTCGGCTCGCACGGATTGTTCACCTGGGGCGATACAGCGTATGACAGTTATATCAACACGCTGGAAGTGATTGAAAAATGTGCTGCTTATATCAGTGAGCGCGAAGGCAGGAGCCGCCCGGTGTTTGGCGGTATCAAAATGGATTCGCTGCCGCAGGAAGAACGCCGCCACCAGGCTGCCAGGCTGGCACCCATCCTGCGTGGCTTTTGCAGCAGCCACCAGAAGATGGTGGGACATTTCACCGACGATGAGCGGGTATTGCAGTTCATGAACAGCCATGACCTGGCCAGGCTGGCGCCTATGGGCACC
>JALOMZ010000281.1 GCA_025455205.1 Chitinophagaceae bacterium
ACGCAACCATGATTGGAAGCACCTCAAGAACCAGGATATCATACTGATGCCCGATAAGTGGGAGTATCCATGGTATGCCGCCTGGGACCTGGCCTTTCACTGCATCAGCATGGCCGTGGTGGATCCGGTGTTTGCCAAGCACCAGTTGCTGCTGCTGATGCGCGAATGGTATATGAAGCCCGATGGCCAGCTGCCGGCCTATGAGTGGAATTTGAGTGATGTGAATCCGCCGGTGCATGCTTTTGCGGCCCTGCAGGTATACCACATTGAAAAGCAGCAGAAGGGCAAGGGGGACATTGATTTCCTCAAGCGCATTTTCCAGAAGCTGCTGATCAATTTCACCTGGTGGATCAACCGGAAGGACGTGAATGGCAACAACATCTTTGAGGGCGGCTTTCTGGGGCTCGATAATATCGGGGTGTTCAACCGCAGCATACAACTCACGCATGATGCCCGCCTGGAGCAGGCCGATGGCACCAGCTGGATGGGTATGTATGCGCTCAATATGATGGACATAGCCCTGGAGATTGCCTTGCACGATATTTCCTTTGAAGACAGTGCCACCAAGTTTTTCGAGCATTTTGTGCTCATTGCGGAAGCCCTCAATGAACTGGGTCTCTGGTGTCCGGATGACAAGTTCTTCTACGATGCACTGAGCCGACCGGGTGCACCGCCGCTGCTGATGCGCATACAGAGTGTGGTGGGGCTCACCTCGCTTTTTGCCGTGTCTATCATCAACAAAAAGATGCTGCACAAGCTGCCTGATTTCACCCGCCGGATTACCTGGTTCGAAAAATACCGCAAGCGGCACGGCAAGTACTGGCCCAATGAAGAGCGTGCCGATGACGAGCAGATACTGGTGTCGCTGGTGGCCCGGGAGCGGCTGGTGGCCATGCTGGAACGCATGCTGCATGAAGCGGAGTTCCTTTCTGAGGGTGGCATCAGGGCCCTGTCGAAATACCATGAAAAACATCCTTATTCCGTGACCATCGAAGGCACCACCTACTCCATCCAATATGATCCCGGTGATTCCACCTCGGATTTCTTTGGCGGCAACAGCAACTGGCGTGGCCCGGTTTGGTTGCCGGTGAATTTCCTGCTGATACAGTCCATCAAGAAATACGGTGAATTCTATGGCGATTCGCTGCAGGTGGAGTATCCCCGGGGTTCGGGCCGGCATCTCAACCTGGTGGAGGTGGCCGCTGAATTATCGCGGCGGGTGGTCAGCCTGTTTGAGCTGGATACGCAGGGCCACCGGCGACTGCATGGCAGCTACAACGACTTCTATGCCAAGCATGAAAACCGCCACCTCGTGCTGTTTTATGAATACTTCCATGGCGACAACGGGCGTGGACTGGGCGCCAGCCATCAAACCGGCTGGACGGCACTGGTGGCAGAGTTGATGAATGAGCTGGCCAACCGCAGACAGCCGGAGGCAGCCGCAGTATCCACAGAAGTCATGGATTCCTGAATTAATATTTATGCGGCCAAGAGCGCCAATGGTTGTATTTTGTAGGAGCCTATCACCACACTTATGCCTTCCTTCAACGAGAAATTTGGCTTGCTGCAGAAGCATGTCATTGGCATGCTGGGTAAACTGCCCCCGCATTTTACCTACCATCATGCCGGCCACACCCTGGATGTGCTGGCACAAGCCACACTGATTGCCAAAGCCGAAGGCATAACCGATGAGTGGGACCTGTGGTTGCTGCGTTCAGCAGCCCTGTTGCACGATACCGGCTTCCTGCATGTATACCGCGGACACGAAGAGCGCAGCTGCGCGGTGGCAGAAGAACTGTTGCCGGCATATGGCTATACACCCGGCGAGATTACGTATGTGCAGTCGCTGATCATGGCCACCCGCATACCCCAAACGCCGGCCGACCAGCTGGCCAAAATACTCTGTGATGCCGACCTGGATTACCTGGGGCGCGATGATTACTGGGAAATTGCGGAAAACCTGCGTAAGGAATGGATGCATGAAGGAGTGATCGCTACACAGCAGGAGTGGATTTCCCGGCAGGTGTCTTTCCTGGAATCCCACAACTACTTCACCCAGTATGCACTCACGGTGCGCACTCCGGTAAAGATGGGATATCTGGAAAAATTACGACAGTCGGGTATTTAGCGTCAGGATGATTGCACCTGTTTATTGAGGGCTACGGCTTTGCGGTCTTCTTCCCGCAGCCTGCGGCTGAGCGTACTCAGAATGGCCTTCAAAACCTGACTGTTCTGCATCAGCGCATCAATGAAGGGTTCGCGGCTCAGCCTGAGCAGAAGGCAGTCGCTGGCGGCGGTGGCTGAGGCCGACCGGGGTTCGGCATCCAGCAGGGAGAGCTCGCCGAATATCTCACCTTCCTGCAGCGTGGCAAAGCGGTGGCCTTCGTCGTGAATGTGCACAGAGCCATTCTTTATGATGTAGAGGCAGTCGCCACTATCGCCCTTTTCAAAGAGGGTTTCGCCCTCCGCCAGATCGGTCTCCTCCATGGCATTGGCAATGTCAATCAGCTCCTGCTCTGGCAGGTCGGCGAATATGGCAGATGCCTTCAGTGCCAATACTTTTTCTACAAGCAGCATGGGGCGCGTTAATGTTTATCGAGGGATAAATGTACGAATTGCAGGGTTTCTGATTCAATGCGGGTGCGGGGTGATGCAGGCTGTGCCGCAATGCGTTGCAGCAGCGGGCGATGCCCCATGCGGCCGGCCAGGTACCATGCCAATGAGCGGGTCCAGGCGCCAAACACATTAGGGTTCTCCACTATGTATGTGATGCAGGCCTCATCGTTGCGGTCCAGCGGAAGGCGGGTGGCTGCAGCCGATCTATGCAGTGGCCGGGCTACGAATTCCAGGAGGGCCTGCAGTTGCTGGAAATAGACCTTGGGCAGTGTGAGGTCCATCAGTTCAATGGCGTTGTGAAGTTTGTGGTACTGCCTGATGCGGAGCAGGTCGGCAATACGCTCTACATAGTCATGGCCCTGGGTCAAAGCCATCAGTTTGAGGGCGGAGAGGGTGTTGCTTTCCACCTCATTGCGGATGGCATGGAGCAATGATGGCTGTGCGTTGCCGGTAGGGGTCTGCCGCTTGAGCAACTCCATCTTGTCTGAGGCCTGTTGCAGCAGCCTGCGGGCTTCGGCGTCCAGCAGGGCCTGTTGTTCACCGGTTGGTGCCAGGCCCTGTTTCCACAACGCATGTATTACTTTTTCGTGCCAGGGAGCCTTGGGTTGTAAAAGAGAAATGAGGTAGTTGCGGGCTTGCACCGAGCGGATGTGCTGGGCCACTTCAATATACTGGCTCATGGCTTCTTCTCCGGTTCCGCTTTCTGCTGAAGCAAAAGCTTCAATGGCGGGGTCGCCCAGGGCTGTCAGGCCTTCGCGGGCGGCTGAGGCCAGCGCAGGATTAAGCAGGGCCTGCAGCATTTGCGGAAGGAAATGGGTGTTGCCCAGTCGGCCGGTGGTTACCAGCAATTTTCGGCGTGCGGAGGTTGATAGCGGATAGTCATACAACCCCGCCAGCGTGTGCAGTTGCCAGTCGGCAGGCGCCAGGGACATCACCTCCAGCAGGTGTTCCAGGGAGGCTTCGTCCTTCAGGGCTGCTACCTGGAGATGGTCCAGCAAGGCAGGGGTAAGGCTGCTGCCCCGGTGGTGGAGGGCTTCCAGCACAGACCGTTGCTCTGCCGCCGTGAGGGCAGTGAAGCGGGGCGATGCTGCCTGCAGGAAGGCATCATCGGTAAAGCAACGGGTACGGAAGAGCAGGGCCTGCATGGCCGGATCGGTTTCTATGGCCGACATACGCTCCAGCACCGGAATGGCCGACGGAAAGCGGCGTGTGGCCACCAATTGCAGCAACTGGGCCCTGAAATCCTTTTCGGCACCGGGCAACAGGGCTACGGCAAGTTTCTCAAGCCCCCCATAGCCGGATTGCTGCAGCAAATGGAGCGCATGGATCTTCTCTTCCTCACGCCCCGGCACCACTTTGTCGCTGTTGAGAAACAGGGCCACGCCCGTGAAGAATCCTTTCTGGATAGATTGCTCCACCGCCTGCTGGTAGGCCCGGGAGATGAGGGGAATGATGGCCATCCAGGCCACCACACAGGCAATCGTAAGACTCAAAACCAGCAGGAAGGACACCGCGCTGTGGGTATGCATCCACCACCAGAGCCCGGCACCGGTAAGCAAAAGAATGGGCGGATACACATATCCCTTGGCCACTACATGGCCTTTCAAACGCAGGTGGATGTTCAGGGGTTGGAAAAGAATGAAGAATGCAGGCTCCTGTATCACCGATCGCAGCAGTTCGCTCACCATGAACATAATGCCGAATGCATACAGGTGCAGGGTGCTGCTGCTGCCGGTAAGGGTCAGCATCAGGATGGTGGCGGCCATGGCCAGGATCAGCAGGGGCGTGAAGAGCAGGCTGCGTGTGAGCCCCAGTGAGGCAATCAGGCGGCTGCTGAACAGCAATTTGAACACGAGGGCCAGCATGCGTCCCACGGCAAAAAAGGCCGATACAAAACGGAGTATGTCGGAAGATGAATCAAAGCGGCCCTTGATCTCACTCAGAAAGGTGAACTCGCTCAGGTGCATCACCCCATAGGCCAGCATAGACAGCCCTGAAATGTAGAGGATCAGGGGCGATTCGAAGATGCGCATCCACCATTGCTCATGCCGGTGGTGCACGGTATGGTGCTGGTGGCTTTCGTACTGCTCCCAGTCTATTTTGCCATTGCCAAAGTGGATGCGGGTAACCAGCAGGGCCAGGGCATAGAAGACAAGGCTGAACAACATGGTGCTTTCAATGCCCACCAGCGGGGAGAAGGTGGAGATGGCCCAGTAGCCCAGTATCTTGGCCGGCAAATCGCCCGAGCCGATCACGGAAAAGATCCTGCGGCTCTCGCGCACGTTGAAGAGCAGCGAGGCCATGCCCCAGTACGCATACCCTACCAGCATATATAAGGTAACGTTCCATCCTACAATAACCATGGGCAGCCAGGGTGCCTTGGTGGCTTTCCAGGCCGCTATAAGCAACGGTATGCTCACAATGGCAAGGCCAATCACCAGCTCCAGCAGTTTGCGGGCCGACATGCGGAGGTCAAGCCGCACATAGAGACCGTTCACGGGAAAGAGGATGAGGGCTACCACCACATATACCAGCGGTACTTCCTGGATATTGTATTTGTAGAGCAGGAAGGAGTAGGAGGCCGTAACCAGAAAGGCGGTGGCCAGGCCCAGGCAGAACTGGAGTAACAGGAGCCGGAAGACCAGCGGGGCTTCTTCCTTATTGATATTCAGCGCGCGGTAAAGGGTGTGCTGCATGCCGGAAAGTAACGAGAAATTTGAACAAGGGCAACTAAGTGCTGCAGGACCTGGTGAAAACGGCTGCGGTCTGCTGCTTTCGGCAGC
>JALOMZ010000282.1 GCA_025455205.1 Chitinophagaceae bacterium
TGTGCAGACCTCCATCGCCTCTGTGGTTCAAAAACGATTTCACGGTTTTTATCAATCTGTTTTCACGAAGTGAAAAATTCTCTGCGTGCTCATGTTCTCCTATGTTTGATTTTAGCCTTCAAACAGGGATTTTGTAACCAATAGATTTGCGGATAAAAGTGAAAAAGAGTGAGAGCTGACTCTCTTTCAAGTAGCTCTTGAGGCATACTCACGCAGAGATATAGCCTCACTCTTTTTTATCTCTTCGAGTTTGAACAGAATGTAAGGCGCATGGCATGTCTATGCAGCCTGGATATCCAACAAGGAGAAAAAACGAAGGGAGATAAATCACTTTTATTGTTTTAACAGTAAAAGCATAGGTATGCAAAAAGTAGTAAGGCAAGTATGCGGCATTGATGTGGCGCAAAATGAGTTAGTAGTATGCCTGGGAAGGTTGTTTGACGATTTTACGCCTGAGCTTTATGCTCATCGATCCTTTCAAAACTCAGCTAAAGGGTTCTCTTCATTGTTGGTTTGGGTTAAGAAATTGACAGTTCCCGAGGTACCCATCCGATTTGTGATGGAAGCAACGGGCGTATATCATGAGAAACTGGCCTATTTCCTGCATGAAAATGGTCAACAATTGACTGTGGTATTGCCAAACAAGATCAGCAATTACTTCCGGACGTTGGATGTAAAAACTATTACCGACAAGACCGCTGCTGAAGCCATTGCGCGTTTTGGTTTGGAAAGGAATTTGGACAGTTGGGAGCCACCCAGCCCCATTTATAAGCGGCTGCGGCAGCTAACGCGCGAAAGGGATCAGGTGGTTCAAATGCGCACCATGGCCAAGAATCAGTTGCATGCCGAAAAAGCTGAGGCTGAGCCCAATGACAGCAGTATTAAGCGGATTAAAGCGCAGATTGCACTGTTGAACAAGCAGGAGCAAGAGATAAAAAAGGAGCTGGCTGCACTGGTAAAACAAAATGAGGAAGTTAAGAGAAAGGTTGACCTTATTACCTCTATACCGGGTGTGGGTGCACTGACAGCCGTTACTATATTGGCGGAAACCAATGGATTTGACCTCATTCGAAACAAACGGCAGCTTGTCAGCTATGCAGGCCTGGATGTAAGGGAAAAGCAGTCAGGCACATCGGTGAAAGGAAAGCCAAGAATCTCCAAAAAGGGGAATAAATACTTGCGTAAAGCAATGCACCTGCCAGCCTGGGCTGCCATTAGAAGCAACAGCCGATTTAAAGCCATTTTTACCAGATTGCTACAGAGGCATGGGATCAAAATGAAAGCTGCCGTGGCGGTTCAGCGAAAACTCTTAGAGATGGCATATATCATTTTCAAAACCGATCAACCCTATGATCAAGAGTACCTGCAAAAAACCAGGGAGCAACAATTAGTCACTCCCTGAACAGGCTGGCTTAAGCCGCCTAAAGGACAAAGATAAATACTTAAAAAATATTTGGACATAAACACAGAATCTCTGTGGTTAAATCTCCCACACCTCCGGCTGGTGCCCATCAAGAGTGTTTCTCCGTTTTCCTCTGTGCCGTACTCCGCGTTCCTCTGTGGTTAAATCTCCCACACCTCCGGCTGGTGCCCATCAAGAGTGTTTCTCCGTGCTCCTCTGTGCCGTACTCCGTAACCCTCCGTGGTTTACTCGTAACTGGTACCTGTCTCCGTTTTCCTCTGTGCCGTACTCCGTGTCCCTCTGTGGTTTAATCTCCCACACCACCTCTTCTCCTCCCAAATCAGTAACTTAGGGGTACAACAAACCCCGGTATATGGAACGCCTGGACCTGGCCCCTGAGATGAACATGCGCGTGGAAGCCCGCCTGATAGCGAAAGGAAAGGATGAACCCCTGCATGGTGCCGCCTACAAAGTGCGGCTGTTCGACCGCGATTTCCTCGACGATGCCTTCCTGGGCGAAGCCTATCCCAATGTGGATGGCCGCGTGGCCTTCAGCTTCCCCGCCGCCGCAGTGGCCAAAACCGCGCTCGACGATGCCATGCCCGATTTCTTCTTTGTGGTGTACAAAGGCGATGATATCATCTTCCGCAGCCAGGTGATGGAGAATGTGAATGTGGAAGCCCTGGAGCAATACCGGAGAGGGGTGGGGGAAATTATTGACCTCGGCACTTTTCTGGTGGAAGGCTAACGGGCATATTTGCATATATGCAATTCACCCAGGCCAGCCCAACGCGCTGGTGGCATTCTTCTACCTGGCACCTGATGCCCCGCCCCGACCGCAGGCTGTTGGTTGGGTTGTTGGTGCTGCATTTTGTACTGGCCGCCTGGCAGGTGTCGCGTTACAGCATTACCTACGATGAGCCGGGCTATTTCAGCTATGCCATCCGCTGGGCCAAGGGAAACACAGCTCGGGTGCATCCATTGGATGATTCCAAATCGCCGGTAGCGGTGTTTTCCATTGTGCCATCCCTCTTCAAGAAATGGATACAGGATCCCGTGGCCGATCCCTACGGATTTTCGGTGCTGCGCGCAGGGCGCTTCTTCATGTACGTGTATGCCGGATTGGCCGCCTTTATCCTTTCCTTGTGGTTGTTCCGCTTATGGGGGCGCAAGGTCTGGATGATCCCCTGGGTCTTCTTCCTCTTCGATCCCATGGTCTTCTCCTACAGCATGATCGTGGGCAGCGATGTGGCCTGCATGACCTTTGTACTTGGCACCATGTATGCGCTCTGGCGCTATCACCTCATTGGCGGCTGGCGCTATTGGCTGATGTTTTCCATATTCCTCGGCCTGGCCCTGCTGGCCAAGCCATCCATGGTATTCCTGCTGCCCCTCTGTTTGCTGTTGCTGATACCATCCACTGTGTTCAAACATGCCGCACCAGGAATGCGTCCCCCTGGCTGGGCTCGCGGACTGGTCGCCGTGACCGGGGTGCTGCTGGTGATCAACGCGGGATATTTCTTCCGGCAGTCCTTCTTCGCTTTTCGCGACGCGCCGGCGCAAAGTGCCTTTATGCAAAAGGCCAAAACACAATGGAGCTTGCTGCAGCAGGTGCCGGTACCATTGCCCTATGCCTATGTGGCGGGCTTCGACCTGCTGCAATATCATGCTGAACTGGGTGGTGGCCCGGAAGAGGCACGGACCTTCCTGGGCGTGACCATTCTCGGGAGCTACCATAAGAGCGGTCCGGTATGGTATTACTATCTGACTACGATGCTGTTGAAGTTGCCGCTGCTGGTATGGGCGCTGCTGGGCGCGGGTGTACTGATTTGGATGCGCCGGCAAGATCGTTGGCAGTATTTGTGGCATCACCGCTTTGTGTGGCTGCCCTTGGTTTTTCTGCTGGCCGTTTTCAGCCTCACCAATCCTTTTCAGATTGGGCATCGCCATATGCTGCCGGCCTATCCCTTTTTGTACCTGGCCTTCTCCTGGCCACTGCTGCAGATCTGGCAACAAAGGACCCGCCTGATGAAGAGCCTGGCCATGCTGCAGGCCGTTGGATTCATCATGTTCTGGCCCAACCTCATGGCCTACACCAACCTGCTGGTGCAACCCAAAAAGATGGCCTGGAAATACCTGGCCGACAGCAGCATCGACTATGGGCAGGGACAGCAGTTCCTGCAGCAGTTCCTGCAACGGAATCCGGAATACAAGAAGGCCGGCACTTCACCCACCGCCGGCAAGCTGGCCGTGGAGTTATACCAGTATGCCGTGCCCTTCAACTACTACGGCTATAGTTGGCTGAAAGACCATTTTGTACCCACCGATGTATACATGCACAGCATCCTGCTGTTCGATATAAAGCCGGAAGACCTGCAGCAAAAGGGACTGTTACCTCCACACGGGGTCAAGGTTCCCTAACGCGGTGCAGGCTTAATGCTTACATTTAGGAATCAAACCGAACGTTAATCCATGCCAGCAAAAAAACAAGGCAGCAAGACCGCCAAGTCAGCGCCGCCCGCCAAGCATACAAAAGAAGTGAAGAAGCAATCATCGGCT
>JALOMZ010000283.1 GCA_025455205.1 Chitinophagaceae bacterium
TGAACCGCCAGGGCGCAGAGGCGCGGGGGAAATTACTTGTGGCATGCTGCTGCGCCCCCTCATTAACAGGAGGCTCCTTCGGAGCCCGGTAGCCTTACAACATATCCGTTTCTATAAACAGGATACCCCTTCGGGGTAAAACTCAATTGCACCAACAAGTGTTAACCATCCCCGGCGCTGAAGGCGCCTCCTGTTTATAGCACAGGTACCCTTTCTTTCTGCCAGAACCCCGAAGGGGTTTCCTATACCAAACATGGAAAAGGAATGTATGCAGGGTCCTCATTCCGGCACGGTGAGCCCCACTTCCACCAGGAACAATCCCTGTGGCGGGGTGGAGAAATCGGCCTGGGTGCAGTCTTTGGCTTCGATGATGCGCACAAAATCATTCCAACCAATGCGCCCCCGGCCGTATTGCAGCATGGTGCCCACCAGCCCGCGCACCATGCCCCGCAAGAAGCGGTTGGCCTTCACGGTATAGACATACTCCTCCCCCTGCTGCACCCAGTAGCTTTCCTGGATGTGGCAGATCATGGTATGGGTTTGTGTATTGCGCTTGGAAAAACTGGTAAAATCGCTGTACTGCATCAATACAGCCGCTGCCTGGTTCAATTTCTCGAGGTCCAGCGGATAGGGAAAGTACCAGGCCCGGTCGGCCAGGAAGGGATTCTTCTGCTGATAGATATGGTACTGGTACAAACGGTGCGTGGCGTGAAAGCGACAGTGCAGTTCGTCGGGTACCAGGCGGATACTCTTGAGCACGATATCTCCCGGCAGCATGGCGTTCAGATTATATACATGCTGCGGCTCAAACAGGGGCTGCTCCACATCGGCATGAAAGAAATTCTGAAGGGCATGCACGCCCGCATCGGTGCGGGAAGATCCGGTGAGCTGCACTGGCTGCCGGTAAAAGGTATGCAAAACCTGCTGCAGGGCATGCTGAATAGTAGGCGCATTGTCCTGCACCTGAAAGCCCGCATAACGGGTGCCCTGGTAGGCTACTTCAAACAGAAAACGCATGGCCTTATTGCTGCACCAGCGCTTTGAACTTGGTGAGGTAATAGGGATCTTTCAGCAGGCTGGCCAGGTCGGCAAAGGCATAGAAATCCAGCGTATGCGGATAGGCGGCTTCCAACACCCGGTACCGGGATACATCACTCACCAGTCCGCCGCAGATCTTTTTGAGGTTGGAGGTGCTAACACATTTATCCCGAAAGGCTTCCCGGTAGGTTTGCACCATGGCATCCATATCGGTCATGCCTGCGGTAGTGGTCATCAATTTTTCTACCTCTTCGCGGCCCAGGATATCGGTGCATGGCTGTCGTTGCACCTTTGCCGGCGCTGCCACCGCTGAATCGGCGCGGGCCGAATCGGGGGCTGCCTTCACAGGCGGAACGCTGTCAGTTACGGGTGCTACGGGTATGGCGGCCGCGCGGCTGCTGTCGGTAGCCGGCTGCAATGAATCGGCGGGCGCCACGGTGAGCACCGGTGCGGTTACCATGGCGGTATCGCGGGCCTGGGTGGAATCCCCTGCCGAGAAATCAATATCCAGAAATACAGGTGCTTTGGACGCTGTATCTGTTGCTGCCGGTTTTGCTGAGGGGCTGGCTTTAGCGCTATCGGGCTTAGAGCCGGAGTCAGAAATCACATTCGCAGCCGCTAAGGCTGTTCCCGCCGCCACCGCTGCCGCCGCACCGCCAGCGTCAGCCGGCTTTGCCGGAGCCACCGTGCCCACACTGCTCTTCTGCTGTGCGGCCGTATCACCGCCGCCACTGGTCACCGCTGCTGCGGCACCACCAGCCAGCAGGGCCTGCAGGGCTTTCAATTCTTTTTCCTTTGCGGCAATCACTGCGTTTATGCTGTCGGCGTAACGTTCCTGTTCTGTTTTGGGTGCGGCCACTATGGGCGCCGCGCTGTCTTTCTTTGCCTGATCCGCAGATACTGTGGCTGCTGCCACCACGGCGCCTGCGCCCACCGCTGCGGCAGCCTCGGCGCTTTTGGCGGGTTCCACCCTTTGCCCGGTATCAGCCTGGGCAGCCATCACGCCTGCAGCCACGGCAGCCGTATCACGGGCGCTGTCTGCCTGTACCTGCACCTGGCTGGCCATAGCAGCGGCTGCGGCCGTGCTGTCGGCAATGCGCTTCTGTTCTGCTTCCAGAAACTGCTGGCGCGCGGTTTCTGCAGCAATGGCGCTGGACCATTCCATGCTCACCTGCTCGGCCTGCGTCTGCAGGTCCACCAAACCCCAGCCCTTCTCGCCCAGTTTCTTGATAAGGTACCCGGCATTCCGGCCTTCCACCTTGAGGCCATAATCCTGCACCTGGTCGCTGCCCAGCACACCCACCTTCACCGGGTAGGTACTGTCCTTCATCTTACCGAGGATCAGGTAGCCAAAGGCCGTGGAGGATACGGTTTTACCATTCAGCTTGATATAGAAGGGGGCCATGTCTTCCGTTTGCAGGTATACAAAATGTTCCCGCTGCGCCCGGGCCGAACCGGCCAGCAGGCAGCAAAAGGTGATACAGGCCATCACATATTTCATCATAATCTCAACTTAAGCACTGCAGCAAACCTACAATAAATAGCCGCTTAGGCCTGCTGCATAAAGTATAAATATTAACAATTGGCGGCTCGGCGGGCCGGTATTTTTGCGCCTTTAACTTCTTCTTCCATGATACGGTCAGCCCTGCTGATAGCTTTTTGCACCATTGCCTGCCTCCCCATCCTTTCCGCCCAATCGGCCGATGAGATTCCTGCAAAAACCACACCACCCCTGCCCCGGGCCGCGCAGGAAGATTACCAGCCCGCGCCCGAAAAGCTCTTCAACCTGAAGCATGTGCAGCTGGACGTGCGCTTCAACTACCAGCAGCGCAGAATGCCCGGCAAAGCCATCCTCACCCTTTCGCCGCATTTCTATCCGCAATCGGTACTCCGATTAGATGCAAAAGGCATGCTGATCCATAAAGTGGCACTGGTAAAGGGCAACACCCTGCAACCCCTGCAGTATGATTATGCCGACAGCATGGTGCTGGTGATCTCCCTCGACCGCAGCTATACCCGCCATGAATCACTCAAGGTACTGGTAGAATATACCGCGCGTCCCAACGAAGTGCGTGTGAAAGGCAGTGCCGCCATCACTGATGCCAAAGGATTGTATTTCATCAACCCCGACGGCAAAGACAGCTCCAAACCCATACAGATCTGGACCCAGGGCGAAACGGAGGCCACCAGCGTTTGGTGCCCCATCATTGACAAGCCCAACCAGAAAACCACCCAGGAAATATCCATGACCGTTCCATACCTGGAAGATGGACCTGCCGCATGCGCCTTACCTCTTCTTCATGGGGGTGGGCGATTATGCCATCATCAAAGACAAGTACAAGGCCATACCCATAGACTATTACGTGGAGAAAGAATATGCCCCCCTGGCGCGGCAGATCTTTGGCGATACGCCGGCCATGATGGCCTTTTTCGGCCAGCTGCTGGGCATGGAATATCCCTGGCCCAAGTATGCACAGATTGTGGGCCGCGACTATGTGAGCGGCGCCATGGAAAACACCACATCCACCCTGCATGGCACCGGCGCCTACCAGAATGCCCGCCAGCTCAAGGATGGCAACCGCTGGGAAGTGGTGGTAGCCCACGAGCTTTTCCACCAATGGTTTGGCGACCTGGTGACGGCAGAAAGCTGGAGCAACCTTACCGTGAACGAAAGCTTTGCCGACTACAGCGAATACCTCTGGCTGGAACACAAATACGGCAAAGACCATGCCCTGGCCTATAACCACGAAGCCATGCAAGGCTATTTTGGCGTGGGCAACAATATTGCCAAACATCTGGTACGCTTTCAGTATGACGACAAAGAAGAGATGTTCGATGGCGTGAGCTACCAGAAGGGCGGACGCATCCAGAACATGCTGCGACAATACGTGGGCGACAGCGCCTATTTCGCTGCCATGCAGCTGTACCTGCAGCAAAACCGCTTCAAACCAGCCGAAGCGCATCAGTGGCGCCTGGCACTGGAAGAAGTGAGCGGCAAAGACCTCAACTGGTTCTTCGACCAGTGGTACTTCTCTTCCGGACATCCCATGGTACGCCTGAAATACCTGCACAACGACAGCAGCAAGACCATGCAGGTGGTGATACAGCAGCAGCAGAAGGATAAAATATTCCACCTGCCCGTAGATATTGACGTGTATACCAAGGGCAAGCCCGAGCGCATGACCTGGTGGACCCGCAGCGAATCGGATACCGTGAACATCAATTATGAGGTGCAGCCCGAATGGATCAATGTGGATCCCCAGCGCATGATGCTCTGGGAAAAGCAGAACCAGCAGGACCACCAGCAATGGATAGCCCAGGCCCGGTTTGCGAAAAACCATATTGAAAAACTGGAAGTACTGGAATACTTCACCGGCAAATGGAAGAACGACCCTGCCAGCTATGCCGTGCTGGAAAAGATGCTCAAGGATGAATACGCCGGAACCCGCAAGGCCGTGCTCAACCTGCTGCGCAAAGGCACCATCAAATCCACGCCGGCCTTGCTGGCACAGGTAAAAACGCTGGCCGGCACTGAAAAAGACCTGCCCACCCGCGCCTATGCCATTGATGTGCTGGCCCTGGAACCGTTGCCACAGGACCTGGCATTGTTTTCCGCCGCTGTCAAAGACAGCAGTTACAGTGTGGCCGCTGCAGGCCTGGAAGCCATGGCCCGCCTGGCACCGGACCAAGCCATAGCCCTCACGCCTTCGCTGAAGGATGATGCCAAAGGCAGGCTGTTGCTGGCCGTGAAGATTGCCGACTACCTGAATAAGGACACAGCGCAGGCGGCCGAAGTGATAGAGCAGTTCCGCAAGCTGCAGATATACGACCGCATCCTGGAAGCCAATGCCATGCTTTATTTCGCCAACCGCCTCACCGACCTGGCATCCTTCCGCAAAGCCACCGCCATGGTACTGGAAGCCCACCGCATACTGCGCACCGACCTGCAGGGCCTGCAAACCGGTATCATGTCCACCGTGCGCTGGATGATGAAGCAACGGGAAATAGCCCTGCAACAAAACCCTGGCAACGAAACCGCCAAAGAGCAGCTGAAATACCTGAAGGATAAATCCGGATGGTGACGATGCTGTTCCATGACCATTATACCACAGGCTCCGGGTAATGCCCGGAGCCTGTTTGTTTCGCATCCATTGTGACAGGCCGTATCATGAATTACACGGCTTCTTCCTACATTTAGGCATACCCAAAATACGCCTTCATGTTTAGCATACCGGACCATGCGTTTTGCGTACCCATCAGCATATCACCGGATGATATAGACCAAATGAACCATGTGAACAATGTGGTGTATTTCCGGTGGGTGCAGGAAGTGGCGTCCCGGCACTGGGAGCAGCTGACCACACCACAGCAACGGGAACAATGGTTGTGGGTGGTACGCAGGCACGAAATAGACTACCTGCGGCCCTGCTTTCGCAACGACCGGGTGGCCGCATACACCTGGGTGCTGCCGCCGGAAGGCATGGGCTTCGACCGGATGGTGGTGTTCCGCAATGAGGAAACCCAAAAGATCATCACGCAGGTAAAAACCACCTGGTACCTCGTGGATCCGGCTACGCACCGCAGCCGCAAAGTGCCAGCAGAAATACTCCGTTGCTTTGGGCTGGAGGAATGATCAATGGCGTGTTTTGCCGTGGTAACTAAAAATCATCGCGTAACCAGTTTACAGAGCATGTGTCAGCAAGCTTACTATGATAGTGAGCTGTCAGCCTGAGCTTGTCGAAGGCTGTCGAAGGCTGTTGAAGACTGTTGAAGACTGCTTCCTTCAAAGTCTTTGCGGGTTAGCAGCGCAACATGTAAACACTATCGCGTTGTGCTGTTAGAAAAGAGGACCCGGATACAACCTGAATCCTGTCTATGTTTCGACAAACTCAACATGACAGGAAGGTGTCTGCCTGAGCCTGTCGAAGGCTAGATCCGTAAGCATTTACAGGGATTAATAGCACAACACATTCAACATTAATCAATGCAAGGAATTTACAGCGCTACCGTGGCCACCTGTATAGCCGCGCTTTCGAGGGCCCGCCAGGCAACGAACAGGGTTTGATCTGCCACGGTTATCTGCGGAAAGCCGGCTGCCCGCTCCTTGCCAGCCATTGCAATGGTTAACGGGCTTCCCATTACGCCGGCAGTATTCACTTTCACCACTTTCAGGTCGCCGTTTTCCAGCCAGCTGGCCACCACCGTTTCATCATCCACCCAGGCAATATCCACCCGCCCCTGTGGCCGGCCTTCGTCTATGCGCACCGGCTTGCCAAATGTTTTGCCGCCGTCGGCTGAGAAAATCACATGCACGGAGGCCGTATCATGCGCCGCGGAAAAGAAGGCCACGGCCAGCTGTTTGCCGCGCGCTTCCATGCGCGGGCCATTCACCGGGCATCCGCTGATCTTCCAATCCTGCGGATACAGGATGTCCGGGGCAGACCACCCTCCATTGGCATAGCGCACCACACCCATATCGCGCACTTCCTCCTCCGACCGGTTGCGATACACCACCACCGGGCCATCTTCGCTCACCGCACCTGTTGTCTGGCAGCAGTCGCATACCCGGTTATCGAGCTCCCACTCCTCCAACTTACGGCCATGCAGGTCCACAACAGCGCCGCGCAGGGTCATGGCGCCATGACCGCCATGGTGATCGTGTGCTAATGCAGCCTCGCCGGCAGCAGCTGTGTTGCGGCCATCGAGCCAGGCTGCAAAAAAATGATCCCCGAAAGGCACTATCGACACAAATCCATGCTCTGCCTTTACCGTATCTGAATGAAGCTTCTGCGGAGGAGTCCAGGCAGCACCAACACCCTTGCACTGAGTAAACATAACATCGTAGGTGTACCTGCCGGTATCGCTCCGCTGCAGGTAGTGGGCCATCAAATGACCATTGGGGTGTACGGACAGCATGGGATAATCGGCCCAGTTGATGAACCAATGCATGCCGGAGGCGATCGTCTGGGTGTCAGACCATTTGCCATCTTCCCAAACAACATATTGCAGCCGGGCCGAATCGCCCGATTCCGTTACCCATGAGAGGTATACGCGTTGTTGCGCATCGGTCACCAGAAAAGGGGTTACCGCGGCAGAATCTGTGATGCGAAAAACAGGAATAGGCGGTTCTT
>JALOMZ010000284.1 GCA_025455205.1 Chitinophagaceae bacterium
TACTACAGCAAGAACAAGCTGGAACCCAACTTCTGATGATAGTGTCCGGCCTCATGAGGCTGGCATTGTTTCCCACAAAGGCCAACAAGCGCAGCAAGGAACCAACGGCTTTGTGATTCTTTGTGCACTTTGTGGGAAATCATAAGGTTCCCACAAAGGCCACCAAGCGCACCAAGGGAACCAACGGCGTTGTGATTCATTGTGCACTTTGTAGGAAATAAAAAGGTTCCCACAAAGTCCAATAAGCGCACCAAGGAAACCAACGCCTTTGTGATGTTTTGTGCACTTTGTGGGAAAAAATAAGGCTCCCACAAAGGCCACCAAGCGCACCAGGAAACCAACGGCTTTGTGATTCTTTGTGCACTTTGTAGGAAATAACAGGTTCACTCAAGACCGCTAATCATTGTACCCGCCGCGCATCTTGGGCACCAGCAGCAGGCTCTTGCGCAGGGTCTGTTTCAGGTTGGTCTTCACCACATCGCCCATGGAACGGCATTTCAGGAAGGCAGGGGTTTCAAAGTATTCTGCCAGTTGCTCTGCCAGCTGCCGGGTTTTGTCGGGCGTTGACAGCTGGTCTTCCGCCATGATATCCAGCAGGTGTTTTAAGCGGTAGCGGGCGGCCACCAGGCGAAATGCCATGAGGGTGCGCTCTTCGGCCTGGTACTGTTCTATGGAATCACGGTTGAGGCTCTTCAGCGTGAGGTCAACCAGCGGATAATTCTCCTTAAGAAATTGGGGCAGGTAGAGGTTTTTACGGCCCTCATACGACTGCTGGTCGAAATCAATGGGCCGTATGCGGTACTGGTAATCTTCCACGTCGGGGGTAACGTTCACCACAAAATTGTAGCTGCGCATATCACCCAGCAGCCGCACAAAGCAGCGCTCATTGAACTTCACAAATTCCTTGGCCAGGCGGATCTTATTGAGCGACTCATCCTTCAGGTATTGCCCAATGAATACATCGCCGGGAATGCCGGGTATATGTTCTTCTATGAGGGTATCGCCGCTGGTGATGAAGGTGATGCGGTTGGGCGACAGGATGTAAGCGGCAGAAATCCACGCGGGCCAGGTCGAGCTGCGGCACAAAGGAGAGGTCACCTTCAGTGCGAAGCGCGGCATAGGTGGTCACCAGCACCTCACGCAGGTAATCCCATTCGCGGCTGTCGTACGACACGGTTTCCCACATCGTATCCCTTCCATGCCGGTCTTTCAGCGGCACAGAGTAGGTGAATCGGCGCAGGTCGGCATAGTCCACCAGGTATTTCATGGAGCGGCCGTATTGCCGCAGGTAGTTGCGCAGGGGCTCCTGCACTTTGAACATGGGCTTCTTGCGCGACGGCTTGATGGCGGGCAATATGTGCTCCTGGGGATCGGGGAATATCATACAGCTCCGAATATACAACGGGCAGCCCGCTCATTTCCTGATGCAGAACAGGAGCCTGTATTTTTGCCATTCAACCATCTGTCATGCCCACCGATCTGAATGTTTACGCCGCCCGGCATACCTCGCCCCTTCCCTCTTAGCTGCAGGAAATCCTAGACTACACCGAACAGCATCATCCGCATGCCCATATGATCAGCGTACATGTGCAGCAGCTCAGTTGCATGCTGCGTCCCCGGCGCATTTTGGAGATAGGCACGTTCACCGGCTTCAGCGCCCTCTGCCTGGCCGAAGGATTGCCCGAAGATGGCAGGCTGTACACCCTGGAATTGCGGCCCGACGATGCCGCCACCGCTGCCGGCTATTTTGCCCGCAGCCCGCTGGGCAGCCAGATCACCCTGCTCACCGGCGATGCCCGTACCATTGTGCCCACGCTGCCGGAAAGCTGGGATTTGGTGTTCATTGATGCCGACAAAACCGGGTATGTGGACTACTACGAAATGGTACTGCCGCAGTTACGCAGCGGAGGCTTCATACTGGCCGACAACGTGCTTTTCCACGGCGAAGTGCTGGCCGATGAAGTGAAGGGCAAGAATGCAAAGGCCATTGCGGCCTTCAATGCACACGTTATGCAGGACGAGAGAACGGAAAAGGTATTGCTGACGGTACGGGATGGTCTGCTCCTGATCCGGAAGAGGTAGTTATCAGGCTTCCTGCCCAATCCATACTGCGCCGCCGATGCTGCTCCTGGAGGCGCCGGTCACCGTATGCAGCACGGTATTCTCCTCGCGCCAGCGCAGCACGCCCAGCAGTGCCATCACCAGGGCTTCCTTATAGTTCACCAAACCGGCATCTGGCACCACCACTTCTACCCCCATGGGCCGAAGGCCGGCCTGCAACCGCTCTACCAGAAAGCTGTTATGGGCACCGCCGCCCGTGGCCAGCAGTTTCACCGGTCGCTCCTGCGGCAGGCGCTGCAGCAGTTTGCCCACGCTGCGGGTGGTTTGAATGGCAATATGTTCCACCATGGTGCGAAGCGCATCGGGCACGGAGAGAGCGGCCCCTTTCAGCAGGGGAAAAATGACATCGGTGCCAAAATCATTGGCCAGCGACTTGGGGAAGGGCTGGGCATAGTAGGCCTGCTGGTTCAGGCGGCTCAGTACCTCATCGCGCACAAATCCGGCTGCGGCCATGGCCCCGCCGGCATCATAGGCCTGTCCGGCTTCGGCTGCAAAGGCATTGAGCACCCGGTTGGCCGGGCAGATATCGAAAGCCACGCAGGCATCGGGCAGGTTGGCGGATATATTGGCGATGCCCCCGATGTTCAGCAGCAGGCGGTATTCAGGAAACAGCAATTTCTCCCCCATCGGCACAATGGGAGCACCCTGTCCACCAAGGGCTATGTCCATGGCACGCAGGTCGCTCACCACATTGATTCCCGTGGCGGCGGCAATGGCAGCGCCATCACCCAGTTGTCCGGTCATGCGATGCTGCGGCTCATGAAAAGTGGTGTGGCCATGGCTGGCTATGAGCTGCACCTGGTGCTCCAGCCCATGCTGGCGGATGAAATGGTTCACCTGCTGGCCCACATAATGGCCGTAGGCGGTATGCAGGCGCATATAATCCAGCGCGTTTAGGTGTATGGCATTGCGCAGGCGGTCTTCCCATTCGCTGCTGTATGGCAGGCAGTCGGCCGCCCTGATCTCAAAAGACCACTGGCCACGGCTTTCCGTGAATTCAGCAAATACAATATCCAGCCCGTCGAGACTGCTGCCGCTCATGACACCAATGGCGCGATAGAACATAATTGTTGGTTTGAGGCCGGAAAGTTCGGGGGGAAATTGGATATTTGGGTTATGAATCCGGCAAAGGGTGGGCAGCCGTTGCAACCTGCCGGCAGTGGGGACTTCCCACAGCAAAAACAGCGAACAGAGCATGGTAATCAATTTGAGCGAACAGAACAGCCTGGTATGCAGCTGGGTAGCTGAACTGCGCGACATCACGGTACAAAACGACAGGATGCGATTCCGTCGTAACCTGCAGCGAATTGCGGAAGTGGCCGCCTACGAAATATCCAAAGAACTGGAATGGGAAAGCCGGGAGGTAGATACACCCATGGGCACCAGCAAAGTGTCTGCCCTGCGGCAGCAACCGGTATTGGGTACCATTCTGCGGGCCGGACTGCCCATGCACGAAGGCCTGCTGAATTATTTCGACAAGGCCGACAATGCCTTCATTTCCGCCTACCGCAAGCACCACCGCGACGGCTCTTTTGAGATCAGCCTGGAATATGTAAGCTGTCCCGACCTGGATGGCCGGGTGCTCATTCTGGCCGATCCCATGCTGGCTACCGGCGCATCACTGGTGAAAACGATCCAGCATCTGAAACTGGAGGGCGACCTGGCAGCCACCCACATTGTATGTGCCATTGCCTGCACCGTAGGCATTGAATATGTGCTGCGGGAAGCACCGGGCGTTAAGATCTGGTGCGGCGATATTGATGACGAACTCACCGCCAAGGGCTATATTGTGCCCGGACTTGGCGATGCCGGCGACCTGGCCTATGGTTCCAAAATGCAGCAATAAGGCATTTCCGGTTGTTAAACCTTAAACGAATATGTACTGCCCATGCAACGCGGGCCTATATTAGTGTTGTCTGAACAGGAGCCCCTCCTACCATGAGAATTGCGCACACCATACTCTTATCCCTGCTGGTACTGACAGCCAGGTCGCAAGACCCGCGTTACAGCCAGTTCTTTGCCTCCCCGCTCACCCTTAACCCCGCGCTCACCGGCCGCTTCGACGGCCAGTTGCGCATTGCCGGCAACTACCGCAACCAGTGGTCTACCATCTACAACGCCTTCACCAATTTCTCCCTCAGCGCCGATGCCCCCATCCTCACGGGCCGGCTGCCGGAGATTGACCGGTTGGCCGTAGGCGTACAGGCCCTGGCCGATGAACAGGCCGATGGCGCCCTGAAAAACACCTACCTCTCGCTTTCCACCGCTTATCACAAGGGACTCGATGAAAACGGCTTCCACTCCGTCACCATCGGCTTCCAGGGCACCTATGCACAGAAAAGGCTGAACACCGCCAACCTCAAGTTTGAAGACCAGCTGCGGAGCGATGGATTCACCGGCATCACCAACGAAATATTCGATCCGCAGCAGCTCAATATCAACTACCTTGACCTCAATGCCGGTGTGCTCTTCAGCGGAGTGTTTGAAGGCAATGTGAACTACTATGCCGGCGCCTCCATGTACCATATCAACCGCCCGAAAGAATCCTTCCGCGGCGCCACTTTTGACCTCAATCCGCGTTATACCGTGCATGGCGGCGTGTACCTGCCTGTAGGCGCCACCACCACCCTGCACACCTCCGCCCTCTACCAAAACCAGGCAGGGGCCAGTGAAGCCGTGCTGGGCGGGGCCCTCGGACTCAACCTCAACAACGATATGGACTACCGCCCCACCACCTTCTATGCCGGGGCCTGGTACCGCTTCAACGATGCCCTCATTCCCTATATCGGCCTCGAATTTGGCAACTGGCGCTTTGGTGCATCCTATGATGCTAATACTTCTTCCCTCCGCACGGCCAGCAACGGGCAGGGCGGCTTTGAGATCTCCCTGATCTATATCAAGAAGAAAGAAGGCGAAACCGGCATCAGCTGTCCTAAGTTTTAGCGTAGTTAAACGCTTTGCTTCCGCTCACATACGGATTGTCCTTCAGAAAAAACCGGTATGGCAATGCGGCATCGATGCCGGCATAATCCACGCCAATGCGCGGCGTGCTGATGATCTCTTTGCTACGCAATACATAGCCATCTTCGGCCAGGAACATTGCTTCGTCCTGCAGGCTCAACCCTGTATGCTGTATAGTGATGCCCATGGCGCGCGACACACTGCCCGGACCACGGGTGAGGGCTGCATCTGACACTGTGCGGCCCCGGCGCTCCAGCATGTGCTCCAACCCTGCCAATGGCTCAACCGCACGCACCAGCACGGCATGCGGAATCCCCTGCCGGTTGGTGACGATATT
>JALOMZ010000285.1 GCA_025455205.1 Chitinophagaceae bacterium
CCATTCTTTCTCAGCTGCCTCAAACTGCGGCTTGAACTGGTTCATGAGGGCATATACCAGCAGGAGCATGATGAAGGCAAAACCAGCCAGTCGTTTGGTGATCTGCCACAGCAGCGAGGGGTCGTCCTCGTTGAGGTTGCGTATGAGTTCGCTGGTGTAGATGATGTAGAAGGTGTACACCAGCATGGGCGCATAGGTGATGATGATGAGGTTGGTATCCACCACCTGCAGGGTGGCTATTACCACTGCCATCACTGCCAGCAGGAATACGCTCCAGGCTATGCTGAAAAAGCGGGCCCGGGAGAAACCATAACCGGCAATCCAGCCAAGGAAGAAGAAAAGGGCGCCGGTGCTGTAGCGTACATTCCAGAAAAAAGCATCGAACTCCCCGATCTTGCCGCTGCTGATGAAGCGGCCGGTGAGTACGGCCGCCAGTACCAGCAGGGCTGTTATGGGCACAAAGCGGTAGCGGCGGGCAAACAGGGCAAAGGCTGCCACCATGCCTGCGGCAAACAGTGCTGTCTGCTCCAGCCACTGGTTTTCCAGCAAGGCCAGGTATCGGTTGGCCAGTTCAATGGCATAGCCGGCCAGCAGGGCTGTGGGGATACCCAGCAGCAGATACTGTGCCCATTCTTTTTTTCGGCTATGTATTCTTCCGGCCAGCATGGTCTATTTCATTTTTTCAGCAATCATCACCACAGATGCACCGTGCTTTTCGATGATCTGTTGCAGCTTCTTTTCGTTTTCGCGCATCCGCCGCAGGGTGGAAAAACGCCTGATCTCGGTAAATCCCTGCTTCTCATAATCACTTTCCGGTGCCACAAAGATCCATTGCAGCCACCTGCCCAGCATATTGCGGCGCAGGCCGCGGCTGAGGCGCACCATCACCAGGGTGATGCCCTGCTGCCGCTGCAGCAACTGGTCAAGTTGCAGCGCATCGGTCAGACTCGAAATACATACAACCGCATTGCCTTTGGGGGGCACAAGGCTCAGCAGGTCCCACTGGTGCTGCCAGTTGCTGGCCACCAGTGCATATTCCGTTTGGTCTGTCTGGTTGCTGAAATGGCGGGTGGGTACCGGCTGGTCGGTAAAGAATTTGACCATGCGGCCACCCTTTACCAGCTGGCTGAAGATACTCCAGCAGGCATTCTTGAAATAGTCCAGGCCGCGCGTATTCACGAGGTAGTTCTCCGGCATGTGCAGGCTGTCGTGGAAGCTGGCATACATATAAACATGCGAAGCATAGGGATCCAGCACTTCCGGAATGCGCACCACCAGTTCCTTGTTGCGGGCATAGATCTTCCATACAATGCGCCGGACATCGTCATTGTCCTCGAAGTTCTTATAGTTGAGGTATTCGCCTTCAATACGCTTCAGCTCTTCCACCCGCACATTTTCTGCCTCGGTACGGTGGGGAGAAACCTGCGCATCGCGGTCTATGATATGCCTCGGACGGGTAAAGAAGCTTTGCTTTACAGGTATCCGCAGGCTGAAACTGAAGAAATGGAAGAGGTCTTCAAAATACACCAGCATCTGCTGCACTTCATATTCACGGATGGCAGGCAGCGGCCAGTGGTACCAGCCCCGTTGACGGCTGTTGAACCATTGCAGCCCGGTCTTTTGGCGGATCAGCGAGAATTTGGGCGAACGCCGGGTATCGTCATAAATGAAGCGGAAATAGAGGAAACCAAGCAGGGGACGCAGCAGGGGCGCAATATCCATGGTGATGCGCCGCCCGATTTGCCTGTTGGAGTCTTCTTCGGCATTGTCGATAACCACGTTCACCTGCCGCCGGTATACCTTCCAGGCAAACCAGGCAAAGGGGATGACCACACTCAGCAGGCTCAGCAGCAGCAGCACGGCTGCGGCGGTAAGGGCGGCCTCCACCAGCAGGTTCAGGAGGGTGGACGACAGGGAGGGTTCACCCGGATACTGCCTGTTCACCCACCACAATGCCAGGGCCGACACTGCCAGAAAAAGCAGCAGATACAACCTGACTGGAACAAAGTGGGATGCGTAGCTGAGGCGTTGCCGCCAGGTAAGGTGATTCATGGGGTGAACGAACCTGCAAATTAACGACAACGCCAATGCAAAAGATACGGGCTGGCAGGTATCTCCGCTTAAGGAAACATTAAAGTGCGGGGCAGATCGCCGCCGGGTGCATGAGGAGGTGTTGCCGCCTTTTGTGCCGGCAGCTGCAGACCCATGCACTTGTCATGCCGGCCACCTACATTTGTGGCCCATGTCTGCGTCCATCATCCATTATACGGCCTGCCCGGTATGCCAGGGCCGGCAGCTGCGGGAAGTGCTCCAGTGCCAGGACCATACCGTGAGTCACCAGACCTTTGCGGTATGGGAATGCAACCATTGCCGCGTGCGGTTTACCCAGCATGTGCCGGCGGCAGAAAGTATTGGCCCCTACTACCAGAGTGAGGATTATATCTCGCATAGCGATACCGACAAAGGACTGGTGAGCAAAATATACAAACTGGCACGTCGGTTTACCCTGCGTGGTAAGCGGGTGCTGGTACAGCAGGTCAGTGGCCGGCAACAAGGCACGCTGCTGGATGTGGGCTGCGGCACCGGCGCCTTCCTGCATACCATGCAGGCGGCTGGCTGGCAGGTAACGGGACTCGAGCCCGATGGCGGGGCACGCACCCGCGCTTTCCAGCTTTACGGGTTGCAGGTGCAGGAGGCCTCCCTGATCTACCGCCTGCCCGATGCCCAATACGATGTGATCACCCTCTGGCATGTGCTGGAACATATACATGATCTGCATGGCTACTGGGAACAATTTGCTCGGCTGCTGCGGCCGGGTGGCACCCTGCTCATTGCCGTGCCCAACTTCACCAGCCGCGATGCTTCCGAATACCAGCAATACTGGGCTGCGTATGATGTGCCGCGGCACCTCTACCATTTCTCTCCGCAGAGCATGCAGCAACTGGCCGCACAACATGGTTTTTCCATCAGCGCCATCCGGCCCATGTGGCTGGATGCTTTCTATATTGCCCTGCTGAGTGAAAAATACCGCCATGGCCGCCAGCGCCTGGTGCCCGCCTTTTTGGCCGGGTGCCGCAGCGTGTGGCATGCTTACCGTAACCCCGGCACCTGCAGCTCACAGGTGTATGTGTTGAAGAGGCAATAGGGGCGAGGGTGTTTTTGGTTTCTGGTTTTTTGTTTCTGGTTCTCCAAAGCAGGCGGTTCACTAGTTTCAACCTGTTGCTGTTCCGGAGAGCATCTCCTGTTTTGAACCAATGGCATGTTTGATTTGATTCATATTGGCAATGGAAAGATACATTTCGGACAGAGCGGGCACACGGGAGTTTCTCAGATGGATCGATTAGAGTCTTGACCGGTTACAGGCACGTTCTCGCAAAGATTCAGCAGAGATTGCTTCGCATAGCTCGCAATGACCCATGAGTTCATTATGTACCCGATGAGAAAGGCAAGCGTACCTATACCAACAATAACTACCTGCGCCGCCACCTGCTAGAGTACATGCAGAAGGCGTGGGTTGATCTGGAAAATATAAAGGGCGATCTCCCCTACAAGCACGAGCACTATTTGAAATCTTGGCATCTGGCTGGCCCGGTGATTCCAGCCGACTTTATTCTGTTCGATGAAGCGCAAGACGCAAACCCTGTTCTTCTGGCTTGTGTCCTGGCGCAGAAAAATGCGCAGAAAATTCTAGTCGGAGATTCAAACCAACAGATCATGGAGTTTACTGGCGCTGTTGATGCGTTAGAAAAGACAGGTATCGAAAAACATGTCTACCTCTCCCAGTCATTTCGTTTTGGCCCTGCCATTGCAGAACAGGCCAACAGGGTATTACAGGCACTGGACGCGCGGCTGCGGCTTCGTGGCTTCGACAAGATTGATAGCGTGATCGACTTTGCGCACAGTCCTGACTGCTACCTAACTCGCACCAATGCCAGTGGACGTGAAACTGTTTGCAGAAGGTGCGCGTGATCTGATGCAGGGCCGTGCGTCCTCGCATCACGATCTAGCCTGCTTCTCCACCTGGGGCGAAGTGGAAGAGTACGTTGAGCAAGATGCGCAAGGTGACGAGCTGCGGTTGTTGGTGCGGTTGTGCAATGACTTTGGCCCCAGCACGATCATCAGCGCTTTGGAACGGATGCCGAAGGAACAGTCGGCAGACGTACTGATCAGTACCGCGCACAAAGCCAAGGGCAGAGAATGGCCCAGCGTGAAGTTATCCGATGACTTCCCCGCACCCAAGGAAAAAGGTGACATGATTGAACCTGCTGAGCTGCGATTGCTGTATGTCGCAGTCACTCGGGCCAGTCACAAGCTCGATCCCTACTCCTGCCCCATGTTGATGTCGCTGCCTCAGTACGGTAGCGAAGTAGTCCACGACGAAAGCGTCTTGCAAATTGCAAGCAGCGCCTCTCGCCAGTTGGATGCACCAGATGCTGTACAGGTGATGGAAAGTCGCTTTTTGCCAGAAGTCTACCTACAAGGAGCATTGTTTTCACTATGAAAGCCAAAAAGATCGTTCTAGTTGCTGATCTTCCGGTAGCTCCAGAACACGAGATGAAGAGGGGCAATCTGTATGACATAGTACGGATTATACAGCGCGGCGTCATTGTCAAAAGTGCTACTGGTGATGAAGTAACAGTGCTCAAGAATGAGTACAAAATCGTGGAGGCAACCAAATGATAGGACAAGCATGGGTATTCCGCTGCGATAAGTGCGGCACTCACCAAATGGTATACATCGATGGACGCAGGCTTGCTGTTCAAAAAGCAATCGCTAACGGCTGGACTGTCGACACTAACATGTGCTACTGCCAGGATTGTACGGCGAAGCGCCTAGCAAAAACGCAAGAGGAAAGTAAATGACACACAAACGAACCGCGCTGGAACAGGCGGCATATGATTGGTGGAAGACGAATCGCCCTGTTGGTTGGAGAGAGTCCAGACACATGGATAACCCGACTATCAACTGTGTTGGCCCAATCGAGCACAAGTTGGCTGAAGCAGTTGCAGAGTTTCTAGAAGCAGAGCCGTTCATGATGTAGTGCTTGCCCCCAGAAGCCCCTAAATCAATTTCTAAGCGATTTTTCCCCCAAGCCATCCAACCACACACAGACACCACGTAGCGCCTTGCGGCGCAAGCCCTGGCAGCGCAGGGAAACATCTAGTAAGCGTTGAGCAAAGGAGTAACATTGTCTGCATCGGGATTGCGCGCGATAAATGGCGTTATAAGAATCCTGAGCGCGCGCTGTATTGGCTAAACGAAACAATCAGTGAAGCACAAGCTGCAAAGCAAGCAATACTCGACAAACAAGGAGAAAACTCATGAAACTTACTATTGACGTAGACGAGAGCATGTTGCAAAACATTGCAACAGCCGCAGTGCGTGCCGCGTTTCACCAGGGAGATCGCTGGGAAGGTAG
>JALOMZ010000286.1 GCA_025455205.1 Chitinophagaceae bacterium
ACCCCTCATCAGCCTGTTGCTGTTTGAATGGTACTATAAAGCAAAGGGCAGGATGGATATTACGGAACCGTTGCATGTTCAAAGCCTCCCTTCGGAACCGGCGCACCCAACCAACCATGCAGCCGCCAGACAGCAGAACCTGTTTGGCGTGCGGGTGATTGCCGCCTCCATGACCGCCGTTGGATTTGGAATTATGACACTAGGGCTTATTGCGCAGCAATCCTCCATGGTGGTGATCACCGTAGGTGCTGTTATCCTGGCCGCTGCCCTGGCCATTGGCTGGCTCACCCTGAAGAACCCGGCTGCCGGCATAGACCCAAAAACAATCAAACCATGATCCGTCATCTCTTGCATAAAGCCTTATCACTGGCGCTGGCCGCCTGCTTCACCATCGCTGCAGCGCAGGGGCAAACCAACGCGTTGGGCAGGGTGCTGGTCAACCAGGCCGGGTATAATGCCTTCGAATCCAAGCGCCTGGTGGCCTGGGGCATTCCGGACCACACGAAATTTCAATTGCGTACCGCATCCAGCGGCAAGGTGGTTTTTGAAGGAACCATCAGCAACTATGCCGGCGATTTTACGGCCTTCAACCCGCAAGCCTCCGGAGAAGAATACATTGCTGAAGTGCCCGGACTGCAGCCCTCGGTACCTTTTCGCATAGCGCCCTATCTGCAGGAGCTGCTCTCCACCAAACTGGCCTACGACTTTTTTGCAGACGTGCGCGGGTTTGCCGATCTGGCCGAATACAACCCGGCCAAAGTGTATGGCGGCGGGCCCTCCCGCGACTGCGGCGCCTATACACTGGAAACAGTGTTTGAAACCATGCTGTACGCGAGCAATCCCGCACTGTTCGACCGCTGGACCGGGGAACTGGGCCAGGGCAGGATGCCCGATCTCATTGCGCTCATCCTCTGGCACGCCGAGTTTGCCTACAAATATGTTTCCTATAACGGACCGGTGCAAGAACGCCACGGATGGCTGGGTTATGCAGGTACCCCCAAAATGAACTACGACTACTGGAACACCCTCGATCAGCTGGCAGCCGTGTGTGCTGCCTATCACAGTTTTCTGAAACCCTACCTGCCCGAAGCGAAATACAAGGCGTACCGAAAACTGTGCCTCGACAAATGGACCGAATACGACCGGCACAAGGTGGTACGTTACTGGACCTACAGCAACAAGTGGGTGGACAGCGGATACCAGGAATTCAATGAAATGGGCCATGCGTACGGCCAATCGGTGTTCAGCAATCTCTTCATGTACCTCTCCGAACGGAACGAAAAAGACGGGCAGCCCGAAAAGTACCTGCAATGGGCGCAGCAAAGCGCTGAAGACATCATCCGGCATTGGGATTTCAACAACCCGCGGCATATGTGGTGGATCCGCAATGCAGAGCACATAACGCCCCAGGCCCTGGCCTTTTTCCTGCTGGCAGCGCCCGACAAAGCCCCGCCCGGCACAAAGGAAAAGCTGGAGGCCTGGCTGGAACATATCCTGGCAAAAACAAAGAATCCCTGGCACTACCGGGTGCACAGCGATACGGAGTGGGCCCATCCCAAAACCAAGGAACTGGGCAGTGCCCCTGCCCTCGGCGGCAGCCTGTTTGCTGCAGCACACCTGCTGAAGAGGCCAGCTGCGCGGGAGATCGCCTGGTCGCAGATAAATTTTGTGTTTGGCCTCAATCCCTTAGGCGCCCATTTCAGCAATAAGAGTCCGGAACGGCTGGCCATTGGCGGTTATTGGGATGGGGTGGAATACGGCTGGCCCGCCGCACACCCCGACGGTTATGGGATGCTCGGACGGGTACGGGGCACCCTCGACGGAAGTCCGCTGGATAAAGACTTCCCCCGTAAAGATGCATCCACCATCACCGCCAAAGCCGATACGGCAACCGATAAAATTGGAAAAAATGCTTATGCCACCGAAGGCTGGGCCATTTCCAACCGCGGCTGGATGGCCACCCTTACCTTCTCCGCTTTACACAGCATAGAGCTGCAAGTGCTTAACCAGCAGCGTACACCAGTAAGCCGCATCAAACCGCATCAACCCCTGACCATACAACTGCGGGCACCATTGAATACAGACAGCCACAAAAAAGACAGCGGTTGGGTAAACATCGTGGACGCCAAGGGCAAGGAAATCAAACTGTCCTTACTGGAAACCGGCCCCGACACCGGCCTGTTTTCGGCAACCTGCACGCCAGCAGCTACGGGCAGCATCCGTATTTCCTATGGTTACTGGGGCTTTGGCAAACAGGTGACCATACAAGTGGAGCCATGAGCAGGTATGCAGCTTCACCCAACCAAAATTTGAATAACAACGCAACGGGTATATGAAACGTGATTATGGGAAGATTAAGGTTACCATGATGCTGGCTTCCATGTTCAGTATCTCGGCCAGGTCGCAAACGCCTATGCTGGATAAACAGGGACACCTGGCGTCCATGGAAGATGTAGACATCAGCGCCATGATACAACCCATACCAGCCGGCAATGTTTTCAGCGACAGTACCTACAACATATGGTGCGGATCTGTTATCAAAGGCCGGAACGGGAAATTCTATATGCTCTACAGCCGCTGGCCCAGAAAATGGGGCCACGAAGCCTGGATCACCCATTCTGAAATTGCCCTCGCCCGGGCCGATTCCCTGCAGGGACCCTATCACCACCTCAAAGTGATTTTTCCGGCAAGGGGAAAACAATACTGGGATGGGGTTTGCACCCACAATCCCGCGGTCATCGAACACCAGGGAAAATATTATCTCTATTACATGGGGTCAACGGGACAGTCCTATGTGAAACCGCATACTTCTTACGAAAACCCAAACTGGTGGGAATACCGCAACAACCAGCGCATTGGCGTGGCCGTAGCTGACGACCTGGAAGGGAACTGGCAGCGTTTTGATAAGCCGGTGCTGGATGTAAATCCCGATTCCACTGCTTTTGACGGATTGCTTGTTTCCAACCCGGCCATTACCATTGACCCGCAGGGAAAGGTAATGCTGGTGTACAAAGCCGTGGAGAAGAACGGAACCGTGCAGGGCGGACAGGTGCGGTTTGGCGTGGCTTTTGCCAGTGATATCATGGGCCCGTTTGTCAAACACGGCAAACCCATTTTTCAACTGGATGAACTGCAAAGCAAGAAAGCCTGGATGATTGCCGAAGATCCTTTTATCTGGTATTACAAAGGCATGTACTATGCCATTGTGCGCGATGTAAAGGGCTATTTCACCAACGGCAAAGCCGCCCTCGCCCTGTTGCACGCCAGCGATGGCATCCATTGGCGTCCCACCCCATTCCCGGAAGTAGTACCGCCGCGCCTGCGCTTCGAAAACGGCCTGCTGTCGGATGACAAATTGGAAAGACCCTGGCTCTATACCGAAAAGGGCATGCCCCTGGTGCTGTTTGGCGCCCTGGGCATGAACAACAGAAGCTATTCCGTGAATGTGGCAGTGCCGCTAAAAGCCACCATGAAAATGCCGGCACCCAATTGATCTTTTAATCATCGATAAACTGGGCTTGAAGGAAAGCCTGCAGGCAGCGGCCCGCCCTGCAATGCCTTATGAAATTTGATTTACAAAGATGTTCTGCTGTTACAATCGGCAACCAATCTGAAACTGGCTTGCAGACTATCTTTCGAACAGCTCAAAATAAAAGTGATCTGTCAGCCTGAGCAAGTTTACCCTGAGGTATCATAGGCTCCAACACTGAGTCAGATATTCTTGGAATGAGTCCGAAGTAATGCAAGCATCCCATTTTTAGTGCCATGTGCTATTAACAATCTCAATAATGATGAATCTTGCTTACTTGGGAACGAAATCAGGGCTCAAATGTTCGGCACTACAGTAGCACAGCAGCTAAATCAGGGTACCCTCCCGAGATCGGGGTGTATTCGATCTCGGGGGCCCTTTTTGGGTACCTTTTTGGGCAAGCAA
>JALOMZ010000287.1 GCA_025455205.1 Chitinophagaceae bacterium
CATTTTGGCACCCGGGTTACAGACTTGCTGGTGGAGGGCGACCGGCTCACCGGTGTTCGGGCAGCCGATGGAACCGTATGGAAAGGCCATGCCTGCATCCTGGCCACCGGGCATTCTGCACGCGACATTTTCGAATTGCTGCATCACCGTGGTATCCTTATAGAACCCAAGCCTTTTGCCCTTGGGGTGCGCATTGAGCATCCGCAGGCTGTGATCGATGCTGCGCAATACCATTGCCTCGTGCGCAGCGAATTCCTGCCTCCTGCTTCCTACAGCCTGGTACACCAGGCCGGGGGACGCGGGGTATTTTCCTTTTGCATGTGCCCGGGTGGCATCATTGCCCCTGCAGCCACGGCACCGGGTGAAATAGTGGTCAACGGTTGGAGTCCCAGCAAGCGCAACAATCCCTACGCCAACAGTGGCATGGTCACTGAAATCAGGCTGGCCGACATACCCGGTGTGAAGCACGACATGGCCCGTGTTTTGCAGCAACCGCAGGAGCGGCTGCAGGGGCCATTGGGCATGATGTACTTTCAGCAATATGTGGAACGCAAGGCCTATGCGGCTGGTGGCGGCAGGCTGGTGGCACCCGCCCAGCGCATGGCCGACTTTGTGCAAGGCAAATCCTCCGGCGACCTGCCGGATTGCTCCTACCTGCCCGGCATCAGCCCGGCCGACCTCCGAAGCGTGTTGCCGCCCTTTGTGGCTTCCAGCCTGCGCGAGGGGTTGCAGGCCTTCGGGAAAAAGATGAAAGGCTACTTCACCAATGAAGCCGTGTTGGTGGCCACGGAAAGCCGCACTTCCTCACCGGTGCGCATACCCCGCGATCCGGATACCCACCAACACCCGCAGATCCGCGGGCTTTATCCCTGCGCCGAAGGAGCCGGCTATGCCGGCGGCATTGTGAGTGCCGCTATGGATGGCGAGAACACCGTAAGAAAAGCCATACTGGCCCTTGGCTGAGAAGGGATGATATTGCCCCCGGTTTAACATTGCCATGACACCGATTATGCGGCCTCTTGCCGTACTTCATGGTCAAACACACACCCTATGAGACCTGGTCTGCCCTGCGGCATTTTCCTGGTGGCACTGTTCCTTTTCCGTTCTGCCTTAGCGCAGCCCCTGGTGCTGCCCACACCGGCCTCCCTCCACGACCTGCCGCTGGTGTATACCGGTAAAGAACCTGAGTTGTTCCTGCCCGGGCAAACGCCTGCCCGGCCTTTCATCCGTACGCATATAGTGGAAGCGGTGTTGCCCTGGGAGTCCAATGCCAACGACCTGATAAAGGCCCTGCGCAAACAGGGTACGGCAGAAGGGGTGGATGCGTTGCTGTTGCATGACCTGGGCCAGCGCGTGGCAGGCGCCAGCGGTGGACTGGTGGTGATGCAGGCCATCGGAGCTAAATACACAGATAACCTGGATTACCTGCCGCAACTGATCAGGCAGCGGGTGTTCACAGTTTACCAAACCAATGGTGCCAGCGGTCCCAGCACCATTGTCAACTATTCCTGGCGTGGCCGGTACCTGAACGCTATAGACGCTGCGGGCCAGGCTTTCTATACCGACTCTGTGCTGCCCTTCGATGCGTCTATGCTTTTTGTGATGCGGCCTGCCATCTTTGAATACAATTATGATGAAAGCCAGGTGCTCACGCGCATCAGGCTGGCCGCGGCATCCTCCCTTCCTGTAAATGTGCAGTGGCTGCCCCGCGAAGGCAGCACAGACGAGGAGCTGCTGGTGCGTATAACCCGGGATTATGATGAACCCAGGCGCTATCAACTGCAAAGGGTAGTGGAGCGGGGTCGGCTGACCGGTGCCATCATCCGGCAAAAAGATGAGCCTGTGCTATACCTCTATTATATGTATGACGAGGCCGGAAGGCTTATTTCAGAGCGATGGGAACGAATTATGCAGGGCAGGAAGCTCCGCTGGATGGAAGTGGAAAACCGCTACTATTCCTCAGACCCGGCCACCTGGCCCCACTAGTCTCCTCCGCCTGCATACAGGAAGGCCATTAAGAATGCCTCCGTGCAACCTTTCATGTAAATGCTTTTGCCAAACAATCCGTCGCCTTAACTTCACCACATTATACCCATCCCTATGGACATTCTGCAGGTAAACAACCTGGTTAAGCGTTTTGCTACGCAGCTCGCAGTAGACCACGTAAGCTTCTCAATACAGCAGGGCAGCATTTTCGGATTGCTGGGGCCTAATGGGGCCGGCAAGACCACCCTGATCCGTATGATCACCGGCATCTTCTACCCCGACGAGGGCGAGATCCTGTTCAATGGCCGGCCCTTTTCGCTGAATGATGATGTCATCAACATCGGATACATGCCCGAAGAAAGGGGACTGTACAAAAAGATGAAGATTGGCGAACAGGCCCTGTACCTGGCGCAACTTAAAGGCATGAGCCGTGCCGATGCCATGCATGCCGTGAAGGAATGGTTCGTGAAGTTTGAGATGCAGAGCTGGTGGAACAAAAAGGTGGAAGACCTGAGCAAGGGCATGAGCCAGAAGCTGCAGTTTGTAACCACCGTGCTGCACCAGCCCAAGCTGATTATCCTGGATGAACCCTTCAGCGGACTCGATCCCGTAAATGCCAACCTGATCAAGGACGAAATATTCCGGCTGGCGCAGCAGGGATCCACCATCATTTTCTCTACCCACCGCATGGAACAGGTGGAGGAGATCTGCAACCATATCATCCTGATCAATAAAGGCAGCAAGATCCTGGACGGTTCTGTGTCGAAGGTGCGGCAGGATTTCAAGGAGAACCTGTTCAGCATTGGCATTCATGATGCGCCTGCAGTGGACAACAATGCCTTGTTTGATGTGCTGGGCCGAAAGTCCGATCGCCTGGTGGTGAGGCAACAGCCCGGCGTAACAAACAACCAGGTGCTGCAATACTTCATTGAACGCAATATCCAGGTGGAATCCTTCCAGGAGATCCTGCCCTCCCTCAACGATATTTTCATCAAGCTGGTGGAAGGAACGCCTACCGCCAGGCAGTTTGAAATGCAAACAATATGAAAGGAAGGAAATTCCAAATGGGAAATTCCAAATTCCAGACGATCAATCATAAATCCTCAATCCCCCCTTCTATCACACACCTTCATTCACTTATTGACCCATTGCCCATTCCCTATTGCCTATTCCCCATTTCCTATTCCATACTATGAACAAGACCTGGCTCATCATCAAGCGTGAATACATTACCCGCGTAAGGAACAAGACCTTCCTGCTGAGTACTTTCCTCACGCCACTGTTGTTTGTTGGCATCATTGGTGCCGTCATATTCATTACCGTTAAAAACGTGAAGGAAGAGAAGATTGCGGTGGCTGATCAGAGCGGATTGCTGAAGGATTACCTGGCCAGCGGAAAGAACCTGGAATATGTTTTTGATGCCGGCGCAGATACCTCGCTGCTTTCCAAAGGATTTTCAGCGGTACTGCTGGCGCCTGGAAACGGGATCAACCAGGGCAACCGCTACCAGATCTATACCCGCAAGAATCTCAGTGTGATCACGGAGGAGAATATCCGCCGGCAGATCAATGAGGCCATCGAAACGCGGCTGGTTACCACATCGGGGAATATTTCCCGGGCGGTATATGATTCCATACGGGCATCGGCACGCCAAACGGGCCTAGATAATATGGTGCTGGGGGAAGGCGAAGAAATCAAGGCCGGCAACAGCGCGGTAGCCTATGGGGTGGGTTATGGCGCCGGGTTCCTGATTTACATCACGCTGTTCCTGTATGGTGCCATGGTGATGCGGGGTGTTATGGAAGAGAAAACCAATCGCATTGCGGAAGTGGTGGTGAGCAGTGTACGACCTAATCAGCTGATGATGGGTAAGATCGTAGGCATAGGGGCAGTGGGGGTAACGCAGTTTGTGCTGTGG
>JALOMZ010000288.1 GCA_025455205.1 Chitinophagaceae bacterium
CATCACAGTATCGGGAATCATCTCCAGTTCATTGCCCCGCAGGCGGAAGGCCGGGCGTGCCTGGTAGAGGCGGCCGTCTTTGGCAATCACGGAGATATCGGCTGCCACCACGGTATCGCCCTTGTAGGCGGCGAATTTTCCGTCGGTTGGATTCAGCTCCAGCTGGCGCACCGTCCACATGCCATTGCTGTAAAAACTGGTATCACCAATCACCACGGTCAGGTTCTTGAAGCTAGTGGTATCCTTCACGCGGGCCTCTGGGTCGCTCAGGAAGGTGATGTATGTAAAGATATCCTTGTACCAGTAATGCCGGGCATCGGGGTTGGGCGTTACGCCTTCGCCGCCTTTGTTGTTTTCAATGATATCGGGATAGAGCTGGAACTTCTCCTTGCCCTTTTTGTCGGCAAACTCTATTTCAAAGTAACGCTTGCGGTCGCGCGGGTTTACGGTGTCGCCCTTGTAGGTAACCATGTACTGCCCCATGTCGGTAGCCACGCCTTTAATGAGGGTGGTGTTTTCCATGGGGTTATTGTTTACATCATTGGCATCGCGCATTTGCAGCGGGGAGATGCCGGTGGTGTTGATGCTCAGTGTTTTCTTGTTGCTGGCCGAGATCAGGATGCCCAGCAGCACCATACCAAAGCCAATATGGGCCACAGATGCACCCGCCAGGCGCAGTTTACCCTTGAAGCCCGACCAGATATAACCCGCATTGGCCACTATGGCATATACGGCCATGAAAACACCCAGGTGCAGGGCTACCCAGAAGCCGGGACCCTTTTTCTCATAGGCAATGCCGCCAATGATCGAAATAGCGAGGCTGATGACCAGGCTCACGGCGGTGGGCACCAGCAGCTTGCGGTAGAATACGGCCTTGGGTGTGTCTTTGTACCGGAAATACTGGGTGATGGCGGTGAGCATACCCGTGATGATGGCTACCCAAATCTGGATCTGGTTATGGCTGAATTCCACATCCTCCGGCGGCGCAATCTGGCTGCCGAAGATCTTATTGATTACCGGCAGGGAGGTTTTGCCAATGATCACCAAACCCGAGAAGAAGAATACGAGGGCGCCGATGAACATCCAGAACTCACGGCTGTACAGGTTTTCCTCTTTTTGGATGGAAGGGATCTGCTTAAACTGCCGGAAGTACATCCAGAAAGCGGGTATCAGGAATACGCCAATGAAGGCCAGCAACTGGAAGTTCATGCCGAGGTCGGTAAAGGCATGCACGGATGTGTCGCCCAGCACGCCGCTGCGGGTGAGGAAGGTGCTGTACAGGATGAGCAGGAAGGTAAGGATGTAAAAGAGGTAGGTGGAACGCAGGGAATACCCGGTGCTGCGGAAGATGAGGTTGGTATGCAGGCCGCTGATCAATACCAGCCAGGGCACCAGGCTGGCATTTTCCACGGGGTCCCAGGCCCAATAACCGCCAAAGGTGAGGCTTTCATAGGCCCAGGCGGCGCCCATCATAATACCGGTGCCCAGGGCAGCGGCACTGAAGGATGCCCAGGGGAGCGCAGGCAGGGTCCAGCCTTTGTGGTCGCGGGTCATGAGGCCGCCCACAGCATAGGCAAAGGGGATAATGGTGCTGGCAAAGCCCAGGAACAGCACGGGCGGGTGGATAACCATCCAGTAGTTCTGCAGCAGGGCATTGAGACCATTGCCATCGGTAACAAACTGGAGGTAATCGGGCCGGCTGAAGATGGGCGCCTCCATTTCATTGCGCAGCAACACAAAGGGGCTGCTGCCCACCCGGAACCCAAAGAAGTAAACGCCGAGGATCATGGTGGCCAGGGTGAACTGGGCAAAGCTCACCACGGTCATCACCGGACCTTCCCATTTACCTGCCCGGGCAATGAGGATCCAGCCCAGCACGCAATGCCAGAAGCTCCAGAGCATGAAGCTGCCCTCCTGCCCTTCCCAGAAACAGCTTAGCAGGTATTCCACCTGCAGGCTCTTGCTGCTGTGCTGCCAGGCATACTTGTATTCAAAAAGGTGGTTGCTGATGATATAGTAGAGCACCAGGAACACGCCCACCACGGCCACGGTTTCCAACGCAAAAGCCACGCGGGCCAGCCTTTTCCAGCTGGACTGGGCCGCCAGATCGCCGGATTTGAAGGACATATAAAACGCCACTGTGGCTACTGCCGAGGCCACCAGCGAAAGAATGACGAGGAAATGGCCGATCTGACCCGGCAGCAAGTGTTCACCTATGTAGTCCATAATCTGTGCTCAGGAGCGCCTCTTTGTAGACGCGGGGCAAAAGTAGGGCCTTGTGCCTCACGGTGGCCGATAGTTGAACCGGCAGGTTGTTGGCGAAATGCGAAAAAAGAAAAAAAGTGCTTTGCACTGAGAATCATGTCCTTGGATGGCCTCAAGGGCACTGATGCCCCTGAAGCTGCCGAACTCACCGGCCGTTATTCCCTTCAGCGGGGCAAAGTGACCGACTGGGCTGCCACCAGTTCCTCCTGCAGGTGGCTGAACATGCCGTAAGAGATCTGGTGAATGGCATAGGCTGCCAGCATCATGAGCAAGATGGCTGATGCCCAGCCCACCTGGGGCCAAAAGATATTCTCTCTGCGGGATGAGCGGCTCTTTTCCATGACGAACGGATTTTCTGTAAGATAAAATGAAATGATCCATAATTCAAGCCTTTTATTCGCAACCTTGTTGCTCTGCGCTTGTCCATGTGCCATTCACAGAATTTAGCGAAGGGCTAACGCGATGATATCCAGGGTATTGTATTTTCGGGAAAACACCCTCACGCATGAAAAAACACCTACCCCTTTTTTGGCTGGCGCTTCTGTTAGTACTGGGTTGCAGCGTCTCCAAGGCGCCGGTCAAAAAATTCCTGTCGGCCGAAGACGAAGCCGTACTGGAACTGCTGGATCAGCTTCGCAAAACGCCCGATGATAAAACCGTGCTCAACCTCCTGCCCGAGTATTACAGCCGGGCCATGAACAGCCGGGCTGCCATGAAGGATTATGTGCTGCGCGACAACCCGGCCGGCGACCGCTGGGTGTTGTGGCGGCGGCAGTTGGAAGCCTCGCAATCCATCACCGATGCCGTTATGTCCTTTCCGCCTGCAGCGGCCCTTATCACCCAGCCTGTTTATTTTACCCGCGACATTGCAGATGCCCGTAACCAGGCTGCCGCAGAATACTACGACCTGGGGCTGGAATACCTGTCGTACAACAACCGCCCCTATGCCGAAAAAGCGCTTACGGCTTTCCAGAATGCCCGGCGGGAAGTGCCCGGCTATAAGGACACAGATCGCCTGATTGCAGAAGCCGAAGCCCTGTCTCAACTGGTAGTGCTGGTAAACCCCGTAGATTATTACCAGTTTGGATGGAATTACTGGGGGTTGAACAATGACTACCTGCAATGGCAGATGATACAGGACCTGAACAGGCGCTCGTATCGCCGCACGGTGTTTGTTACAGAACAGGAAGCCCGGGCACGCCGCCTGCATGCCGAGCGCGTAGTGGATATGCGCTTTGTGTACCTCAACGTAAGCAATCCGCATACGGAACGCCGCAGCTATACCCGCAGCCAGGTGATTACCCCGCAGCCCCGCCCGGGCACCACTACCCGGCCCGGCAGCCAAACGGTGACTGCCACGGTTACAGTAACCCGCCGGTATATAGACGGCCGCGGCGACCTGGAATGCCGCATCTACGATGTGCCCACCGGCAGCAATATCCTGTACGACCGCTTTCCGGGACGATACAACTGGGTGATGGAAACCGCCACCTATACCGGCGACAGCCGGGCCCTGACCGATGAAGACTGGCGGCTCATCAACAACCGGTTCAACCAAGTCCCCACCCGGCAGGATGTGGCCCAAAAAGTGATTGAGGACTCTTACCAGCTGCTGCTGCGCCGCATCGAACAAGG
>JALOMZ010000289.1 GCA_025455205.1 Chitinophagaceae bacterium
TTACCAGCATATTTACCGGAACCGTAAGGAAAAATCCAGCCGGCTCATCAGTTTCTGGACCACCGAACTGCCCCTGCTGGTGCGCAAATACCACGGTGTGTTCCTATTCACCTTTGTGTTCTTCGTGCTCTGCGTCACCATGGGCGTCATTTCCTCCCAGCATGATGAACTCTTTGTATCATCGATATTGGGTGAGGACTATGTGGCCATGACCGAAGACAATATCCGGCGCGGCGATCCCTTTGGGGTGTATCGCGATGAGGACAAGTTTACCATGTTCATCCGCATTGCGGCCAACAATATCCGCGTGGCCCTGCGCGCCTTTGTGTTTGGTGTCTTTTTCGGTGTGGGCACGCTGTATATCCTCTTCCACAATGGCATCATGGTAGGGGCTTTTGAATACCTGTTCTTTTCCAAAGGCCTGGGCTGGCAGTCGGTGATGGTGATATGGATACATGGCACCATTGAGATTTCAGCCGTGGTGGTGGCCGGTGCCGCCGGATTCATTGTTGGCCGCAGCCTCCTGTTTCCGGGCACCTACAGCCGGTACCGCTCATTCCGCACAGGCATCCGCGATGCCCTGAAAATTGCTGTGGCGCTGATACCTTTTTTTATTGCTGCTGCCCTGCTGGAAAGCTATGTTACCTACCTCATGAGCAACACCTTTGGCGGCAAGGCTGCGGCGGGGCTTCCCGTGTGGGCAGGCGCCCTCATCCTGCTGGCATCATGCGCCCTGATAGCCTGGTACTTTGTATGGTACCCGGTGAAGGTTCACCAAAAACTCCAGCGCCGGGCGGCCGCATCATTTCCGCCCGCACCACCGGCCATCCAATGGGTATCATGAAGATAATTGTTATGCTGACAGGGTTTTTCCTGATCCCGGCCATCAGCCTGCAGGCACAGCGGGATCCGCGAACCTATGATTCCATTGCAGCCATGATGCAGCAGGCAGATTTCATGCAGGAGGAAATACGCGACAAGAACGAGCCGCCTCCCCTCACCCTCCGCACCCTGAGCGCCGACACCATGCAATCCATCGCCCGGCAGGATCCCTACGCCTATATGCAGTACATAGACAGTGTGTTGCGCGCTCGTAATGCCCAGGCCGCACCTGCACGGCGCCAGCCTGCAACCACCGGGCCCAAGCGCGACTGGTTCTCCCTTGCCCTCTGGATAATAGCCCTTGGGGCAGCCCTGTTTGTGCTGGTGCAGTTGCTTCGCCACCGAATGCCCTTGCGCAAGGAATCCAGCCCGGGGCGGCAGCCACCCGGCCCATCTGAGATCATCCCGGTGGGTATGCACAACAGGCTCATTGAAGATGCCATTGCCCAAGGGGATTTCCGGGGTGCCATCCGGTACTTATTTATTGATGCACTCAATGCCCTGGCTGCGGCCGGCCATGTACAACTGATGACGGAGAAGACAAACCACCAATACCTGGCAGAAATTGCTGACCCTTCGCTCCGGGAAGCTTTTCAGCCCCTGGTGATGCATTATGAATATACCTGGTATGGCGAATTCAACCCCGGTGAACAGCAGTTCAACAGTATTCTTTCATCCTTCCACACCTTCAGGAACACATGGTTTTAGCCAGCCATCCATTTCGCTTAACCGTCCTCTGCATGGGCATCTGCCTGCTGCTGGCCTGCAGCCGGGCAGACAATGCCAGGGACATCGAGGAAAGCTTCACGCTGGCACCCGATGACTCCCAGCCCTTTGGCGGTGCTGTAAGCCACCGCATCATAGAAAAAGTATTTCCAGGATTGTCCGTTCAAACCAATCCCCGGGCTTTTGACACCTGGGCCCAGCGCCAGCGAAAACAATCCTCCCTGTCCGACCAGCATGTTTACCTGCTGGCCGCTCCCTCCGTGCAGGCATGGACCCAGGAAGCCCAGGAAATGAAAAAATTCGTGGAACGCGGCAACACCTTGCTGGTGGTAACCGACCGCCTGAATGAAACCTTTTCCGAACTGATGGCCCTGCGCATCATCAGTGCCGGCCCCGACCTGCCCTTTGCACCACCTGGTTCCATGCGCAGCACCTGGCTGCAGTTAAGCGATACGGGTATATTCACCGGCAAGCAGTTCCGGTATTTCTACACCCCCCTGCTCCACCATGTATCGGCCAGCGCCCGGTACCAATCGGCGGTGGTGCTGGCAGAGAATGAATCCGGGGAGGCTTCCGCCCTGCGGGTGCGCATGGGCCGGGGGCAGCTCATTGTGGTGACCAATGCCCGCAGCTTCAGCAATTATTTCCTGCTCTCCGGCAATAACTTCCAGTATCTGCTGGGTCTGCTGGCCTACCTGCCGGCCTACCCGGCTTCCATAACGCTTGACGACTTCTACCACCGTCATACCAACCGTCCGCCGGAAGGACGTTCCGTGCTCTCCGCCCTGCTGGCCATAGAAGCCTTGCGCTGGGCATTCTGGATATTGGTGGTACTGGCCCTGCTGTGGGTGGGGTCCAACCTGCGCCGCCGGCAACGGCTCATTCCGGTGCAGGCCCCCAACACCAACAGCACAGTCCAGTTTGTGCACACCATAGCCCAGCTTTACTACAACAAGGCCGACCATGCCAATATCGGCCGCAAGATCACGGCCTACTTCACCGACCACCTCCGAAACAGGGCCTACCTGCCCGCACAAATTGCGCCGCAGGACTGGCCAGGCATTTTACAGCACAAAACAGCACTCGATATCCACGAGGCAGACACCATGGCCCGGCTGATGCTGCGTGCCCAGGAAGAGCCCGGCCGCTTCTCCGAACAAGACCTTTGGAGCCTGCACCTGCTGGCCAGGAAAGCCATGCAGCTAAATAATACCCATTCGACACCAATACAATAAGGCTAAAAACGGCGATCAGGCGGCCTCGCTGATATACTTCACCAGGTAGCGCTTGGCAATGGGCAACAGGGTTTCTTCCAGCGGAAAAGTGAGTTCCGTTTCAATATTGTACACTGCCGGGTTGGGCAGGAAGCCCCGGCTGCGGATCAGCTCGGTCTTGATATGCTCCACAGTATGCACCAGGCTCCTGCTCCAGCTGCTCACATATTCGGTTCGGATACTGCGGTAGCGGGCTTCGTGCTTCTCAAAGAGCATCAGGCGGTAATGGTACACCCGCGTTTCACGGAAGGCGCCATCGCGCAGGAAGAAATATCCTTCATTGGTGTCCAAGGGCACCAGTCCCACCGGTGTAATCTCGAGCCGGTCTTCCACAAATTCATACAGGCTGGAGCCGCCCTCAATGGCGCCTTTCATTTCCTGCAGGGCAAAGCGGATGATATCTTCCAGTTCCTGCATCACCTCATCATCTGCAATCATGGCCTCATACAACAAGGTCAGTTTCTCCATTTCAACAGACGTGAGCCGGCGGGGAAACTGCTGCTGCAGGTATTCCTTGTTGTTCCTGAATTGCAGGAGGTTGTTATAGTGGAAGATCAGGTCCGATAGCTGAGGGTACAATTTGTGCTCACTGAAATACCGGTTCACCTGCTGGAGATAGGCCAGCAGGGTATACTTCTTCAGCTCAAAATCAATGTATCCGTCGGCAAACCAGGTTTCTGACAATTGCTTCATGCGATGGCTGTTAAGGCGGGATGGAATGATTCGATGCCTTAAAATACCAATTTTTCAAAAAACAAAACCTCCGCGGCCCATCCCTGTGGAAAAGCCTGGTGGATAAGGCCCATAGGCTGCGGCCATAAAAAAAAGCGCACAGAACTCATCCTGTGCGCCTGTTCCATGATATCGTACCGGTATCAGAAATTGCGGTTCATATCGAATGCCTCCAGCTCGCGGGCCACGGCATTCAGGAAGGTGCTGCCCAGGGCGCCGTCGATGATGCGGTGGTCGTAGCTCAGGCTGATATACATCATGTGGCGGAT
>JALOMZ010000019.1 GCA_025455205.1 Chitinophagaceae bacterium
TGCTCATCAGTATCCCCATTCCTTCGTTCTCCGGCTTCCAGAGCCAGACTGTGAACCTGGGTACCATTGAGAATAAAGGCTGGGAACTGGGTATCAATGCCGTGGTGCTGGACAAGGCCTTCCGCTGGAACCTGGGATTCAATATTTCCTCGATTGCCAACAAGGTGCTTGACCTGGGAACCAATGCAGCCGGCGGCCAGAATGAGTTCTTTGGCTATGCGCCCTTCACTACCAATGGTCCGGTGAATATCACCCGCGTGGGAGAACCCATTGGTTCCTTCTACGGACTGCGTACCAATGGCATCTTCCGCAATATCCAGGAAACACAAGGCTACCCCGTGCAAACCGGTATTGTGGCGCTGCCTGGCGATTACAAATTCGTGGACCAGAATAAAGATGGGGTGATCAATGACCTCGATCGGGTGGTGCTGGGATCGCCTTTCCCCGATTTCTTCGGCGGTATCACCAACGATTTCTCCTACAAGAATTTCACGCTCAACATCTTCGCCAACTTCGTTAGTGGGATGCAGGTATTCAACCATACCCGGCTGATGCTGGAGGATTTTGGAGACGCTTCCGGCTCTACAGCCCAACTGGATCGTTTCACGGGCTTCAATACCACGGGTGCATATCCGCGCATGACCCTGGGGAATGCGGCTGGTTATAACAGGCTGAATTCAGACCGCTGGATAGATGATGCATCCTTCCTGCGTATTCGCAATATCACCCTCGCCTACAATGTACCTGCATCTGCCCTCACCCGCCTCCGGCTGGATGGGCTGAGAATATACACCAGTGTCAACAATGCATTCACCTTCACCAAATACGAGGGATGGGATCCCGAGGTGAATAGCAGCGGCAGCAATGTGCTGTCCGGCGGCATAGACCAGGGGGGGTACCCGGTTGCCCGCTCCTTCATTCTTGGTGTGAATCTCAAATTCTAAATGCGAAAAGACATGAAAAAAATATTTAATATAATGCTGGCAGCCAGCCTGGCTGTGCTGTCCGGTTGCGAAAGAATACTGGAACCGGATGTGGCGGATACAGGCCGTGTAACCCTGGAGACCTTTTATGTGAATTTCAACGGCGCACTGCAGGGTATCAACGGCGTGCATGCATCCCTGCGCGAACCCTATCGCAACATGTGGTGGGTAGACGTGATCAGCGATGATGGCCAGAATAACGCCGGTGGCGATCAGCAGGCCATTGACTATGAATTCGGCACCATCCAGACCAACAGTTCGGTGGCAGCCAATCTGTGGGCAGCTTATTACAACACCATTTACCGGGCAAACACGTTTATAAACCGAGTACCCGCTATCAGCCTCCAGGGCAATCAGGATATCCTTCGCAAACAGTTTATGGGCGAGGCCTATTTCATCCGTGCCCTCTGCTATTACAACCTGGTTCAGTTGTTCGGCGATGTGCCGCTTGTGGTAACTGAAATCACCAATACCAACAATCTGCAGGTGCCGCGCAACCCCAGTGCCCAGGTGTTGCAGCAAGTGGAAGCAGACCTCCTGGAAGCGATGAAGACCTTGCCGGTAAGGCACCCCAACCCGGGCCTTATTCAGCCGGTGGTGAATATTGCCGGTGGCACCGAAGTGGGACGGCCCACGGCGGGCAGTGCCCGCGCCCTGCTTGGTTCCTTGTACCTGCTGCGGGGTGAACCAGCCAAGGCAGAACCCGTGCTGCGCGAGGTGGTAAACAGCAATGTGTACAGCCTGATGGCCAACTATGGCAATAACTTCGGAGGTACAGGTGGCACCAAGAACAATGCGGAGTCGGTGTTCGAAATCCAGTATGCCACACCGGCACAGGTTTCGGGAGGTGCACATGATTTCTCCTTCCAGTTTGGTCCCGTTGAAGACAACAACTACCTGGCCAGAAACAGGCCTACAGATAATACGATGTCGGAAAGCATTGAGCTGCAGAATACGCTTGTGCAGGCCTTCCCCGCAGGCGACAACCGCCGGACCGTGTCGGTAAGGTACAATGTGCAGTCGCCGGTGCGGAGCATTACCGCCAAGTATTATGTGCCGGGTGCCGGTAATCAGGGCTCTTTGAACTGGCCGGTGTTCCGCTATTCCGAGGTACTGCTGCTGCTGGCAGAAGCACTGCAGGCCCAGGGTAAGGATGCCGAAGCATTGACCGAACTGAATAAAGTACGTGCCCATCCGCGTACAGGTCTTACGGCCCTGTCTGGCCTCACCGGAACTGCCCTGCGCGATGCCATTCGCCTGGAGCGCCGCCTGGAACTGAACATGGAATGCAAGCGCCTTTTTGATTTGCGCAGATGGGGTCTGCTGGATGCTACCATGCGGTCGCATGGTCGCCCTGTGAAAACAGGCACAAACGGCTACCTGCCCATACCGCAGGGAGAGGTGGACAAAAACCCCCAGTTCACGCAAAACGCAGGCTACTAGGTCAACCTGTTGCAGTCAACAGTTTAACAAACACAAATGACAAGCTATGATGAATCTGAATAAACCGCTCCAGTTATTAGCCGTATGTGCCATGGTGGGCTTTGGCGCCTGCACCAAGGACAGCCGGCTGGGCATGATGGATGAACCCGGCAAAGCCAAAGTGGCCATCGTTAACATTGCCACCCCCAACAGGCCGACCGCAACAACAGCGGCATCCGGACAACAGGGCTATCTGATGCATATGGACAATATACTTTTGTACAATGCGGCCCTCATCACCAACAAAACCACCGGCTATTTCCTGGTCGATCCCGGTCAGCGCAGTTTCCGCGTGGATACAACGGAAATTGGCCCCAACGTTAATTTTCCGCAGGCAGCCGTGAACACTACACAGCTCAACGCAGAGGCCGGGAAATATTACACTATCTTCTATACCGGCAAGATACAGACCCCCGAAGTGGTGGTGACCACCGACGACCTGTCGAGGCCACCAGCCGGAAAGGCGCGCATCCGGGTGCTCAACCTCTCCCCCGATGTGCCGGCAGTGGATATTGCCGGAAGGCTCACTACCAGCACCAGTCCGTCTTCCGTTTTGTTCGGTAACATAACCTATAAAACGGTGAACGCCTTCCAGGATTTCAACCCCGGGTTCTATCGTTTGGAATTGCGTTCGGCTGGTACAACTACCGTATTGGGGTCTTTCACACAAGACAACCAGGCTGTGCCGCTGTTCATACCCAATGGTTCAGTAAGGTCCGACTTCTCCATGAATTTCGAAGCCGGCAAAGTATATACCCTGGTGGTGCGAGGTTACAGGGATCCTTCGCTGGCAGGCCTGGGCCAGATCGGACATCCTCTTTCCGTGGGTGCATTGATCAACATATACTGGTGATATCTCCCATTGTATTCACATTAAGTTTTTTCATAAGCAAGCAGTTGAAAAACAGTCCCCCTTTTTCTAAAGGGGGTCTTCCTTTTACCATGCCGCAGGGCAAGTTGCGTGGGTATTGTTCAATTGCCTGGATTTCAAACTTCGTTTCTTATGATTCGTAGTGTACTGCTTTTTATTGCTGCCATCGTGTTTGGACTGGGAAATGCCCAAACACCCGCGGAAACAGTGACGATGACGGAAGAGTTCTCTATTCCCGCCAATTCCACGGTGAATATGGACTTTCAGACTGCCGTGGTCAGCCGGTCGGGCGCTATCTATTTTGCCTATGTAGACAATGACCTTAATGCCAGAATTGCCAAAAAAGACAAGGACGGCGTCATCACCACGGCAATAGTGGCTACCAACATTTTCCCGGATGCACACCGCGCCCCTTCCATTGGACTGGATGCCGAGGGCTATATCCACTGGGCAGGCGATAACCATAATACGGCAATACGGTATTTCCGCAGCACAAGGCCGGAAGACATCACCTCATTCACCGAACTCAATGGCGATACCAGCCGCGGTGGATTGTTTGGGCCCAATGGCGTGAGTTACGGCAGGTTCATTGTAAGCCGTGTTGGTACGCTCATGTTTATTTCCCGCCAACGTGTGGGTACGGTCAACGATGGCTGGGTGCCCGGCATTCAGTGTGGCCATATTCAGGTGTACAATACTGACACAAAACGCTGGACGCAACGGGGAGGCCTCAACTACGCCTTCACCAGCGACAAAGGGCAAACCATCAGCGGCGGTATGGATGCACAGCACCAGGTAAGGGCGGTGTTCTGGGATAATTCCGGCGCGGGGGCGCCACCCAACAACGGGTACCAGGGCTACAAGATCCGGGTGATCTTCGACAAGAACAACCGCATGCACATGGCCTGGACGGTGGCCAAAAATCCGGTGTATAGCCGTGCCAACAATGATGTGGCCAATGCCCATACGCACCTGATGTACGCGTATTCTGATGATGAAGGCCTTACCTGGCGCCGCTCCGACGGCGTGGGCGGCAACCTCACGCTGCCCATCACCACGGAGACCGGCGAACTGATCTACATGGAAGACCCGAACGTTAATAGCATCCGTATGTTCAACGGAGCCTTTGTTACCACCGATGCAGCCAACCGGGCCTGCGTAATGGCCTGGTCTGGCAGCAACAACAGGATGATGGTGTTTCGCAACACCGCTCCCGGCATATGGGCCGACGGCTCCTTTACCTGGAACAATGGCTGGCCCGGCGAGGCAGCCACCGACGATAATGGATGGATCACCATCCTCAGCCAGCCGCGCTGGCGCAGAAGCTCCGACAACGGCAACAGTTTTCAGCAGTATGAAAGGGATAATAGTTACCGCAACCATGCAGGTCAGTCCATTGACTACGAATACCTTTATGAAACAGGCCAACTGCGGTTCAAAACGGAAACTTCCACCGACCAAACGGTGCGCACCATACTGTTTTCCGGCAGTGCAGAAGGACAGGTGATGCAACCGGTGATTACGCCGGCCAGCGGCACCCAGTTTACCGGAGCCAGCCAAACGGTAACCATCACCAGCCAAACGGCAGGAGCTACCATTCGCTACACTACCGATGGCAGTATGCCCACTGAAACGAATGGGCTGGTATATACTGCTCCATTCACCGTTTCGGCTACCACCACCGTGAAAGCCAGGGCATTCGTTACCAACCGTGTGGCCAGCCGCCTGGCAGCCAGCCAGGTGCTGAAGTTTACACCCGATAACACCCCGCCCTCTGTACCTGCCGGCTTAGCAGTCAGCGACCTGAAGGCAACAGGCTTTGTGCTGCAATGGAACGCTTCCAGCGACAATGTGGCGGTTGCCGGATATGAGATCTACCGGAACAGTGTACTGGCCGGCACGTCGGGCACTACCAGCCTGGCACTCACCGGGCTATCGCCCCTCACTACCTACCAGATGCAGGTGAGGGCTTACGATGCACAGGGCAACTACTCTGCGTTGAGCACGCCACTGGCAGTGACCACACCCTCCAATGAGGCAAACATCGGGCTGAATACGGGCAGCATCGTAATAGATGGCAACAAGGAACCGGCCTGGTATGGCCAGGTATATGATATGGATATTGTCAATGCAGGTTCAGTAAGCAGCACTGCAGATCTTTGGGGCAACTGGACAGCCTTATATGATCAGGATTTTCTATATTTCTTTGTGGATGTCAATGATGATGAGCTCTCGGCCAACAGGCCCAATTGGTATGAGAATGACGGCATCGAGATCTATATAGATGCCATCAACCGAAAAGGCAACAGCTATCAGTCGACCGATTTTCAATTCAACTACATGATCGGCGACAACCAGCTTCGGGAGCGCAGCCGCAGTGCCAGCACGGCCGGCTGCGAACTGGTGCGCGTTAACAAGACCGGCGGCTATCGCGTGGAGGTCAAGATCCCCTGGAGTGTTTTGGGTATTACCGCACCTGCACAGGGATACAAGATCGGACTCGATCTCATGCTGATAGATAATGACGGGGGCAACTGGCAGGGCAAGCGGGCATGGTTCAACACCGCCGATAACTCCTGGAACAACCCGTCAGCTTTTGGTGTGGCCAATTTCGGCGGCACCCTGCCGCTCACGCTGCTGCGCTTTCAGGCAAGGCCGTCGGACCAGGCAGTGCAGCTGGAATGGGTCACGGCTTCGGAGGAAAATTTCAGGGGATTTGAATTGTACCGCAGCACTGATGGGCGCCGTTACGAGCAGGTAGGCAGCCTGATACCAGGCGGCAGATCGAAGTATAGTTATGCCGACAGGGAATTGCCTGCCGTTCGCAACCTGTTTTACAAACTCCGGATGATTGACCTGGATGGCAGCGCCCGCTGGAGCCCGGTGGTGGCCGTGCCATTACAGGCAGGCAATGTGATCTTCCAGGTAATGCCTAACCCGGCTACTGCCAGGGCTACTGTGATCTGGTCTGGTATAGAAGGGGTCAAAGCATTGAGGCTGCTGGATGGCAGTGGCAAGTTGCTGTCTGTGTTCCCGGCAGAAAATACCAATAACCTGGGTTTTGATGTTCAGCGGTTCAGCAAAGGCATGTACTGGATTCAGGCAGTGGATGCTTCTGGCCAGCTATTGCATACCGGTAAACTGGTCATTGAATAACAACAGCCAGGCGGGTGAATGGCAGCACCGGCAGGCTTCCCCAGCTTTGGGTGCACTGGCCAGGCCTTATCCTGATTCCTGATTGTGCTTTGGGAGACCCAAAGCAGCTGGTCAGCCATATGTCATAGCGCCGCCTGATTTAGGGATTCAGGTCAACCTGGTGGACTATGGAACATCAGTTGCGGCCGGCGAAACCCTGTACAAACAGTCGCCAGGTCAATGCATGGTGATCGAATGCCATGCCTGACCATGTGCAGCCGGATTTTTTGATGAAAGCAGCGTATGAAAGTGAATAGCAGCGCCAGATGGGGTACCCTGTGGGTAGTGATTTTTCTCTTTTTGCTGGGGCATACAGCCTGGTCCCAGCAACCCGACAAGTTTGCAGAGATAGGCAACAAGGCGGCTGCCACGCGGGTGCACCTGCTGCAGCCGCAGCCGGCCCCCGTGTTGCCAGAAAAGACGCTGCCCCTGCAAAAAGGCGGCGGCAAGCGCTTTCTGCCCATGAACCGGATGGATACACCGGCTGAACTGGACAGCGCATTGCAGCAGCAACGCCTGCACTATGCGCCCTTTTTGGAAGACCATGCACCGCCATTGGCCAGCACCCGCGATACCTTAAGCCTCACCCGGTTTCAGTGGCGTGTGGCCACCGCGGCCGACCGGCAGGATTTTGCCGGCGTTCTGTCTGGTAAGGGAGCGTGGGATACCGTGCAGGTGCCACACTACGGCCCGCCCTTGGGCAAGGCCATCACCTACTATCGTACCCAATTCAACCTTACTGCTGCGCAACTGGGCAAAGGAGCCCTCTATGCCTGCTTCCGCGCAGTGGATTACAAAGCCCATGTGTTTGTGAACGGCACCCTGGCGGGTTCGCATGAAGGGGCATTTGCTCCCTTTGAGTTTGATATCAGTGCGCTGGTGCGTTCCGGCTCCAACACGCTGCTGGTGCAGGTGGAGAACGATTACCCCATGCTGGCCCATGTGGGCGATGACGGCCGCAAGTTTGATGGCGACAAAGTATATGCCGCTACCGGGATCGGTTATGACGATCCGGTATTGGGCTGGCACCACAACCCGCCCGGTATGGGCATCTGGCAGCCGGTGCAGATCGAAGCCCGACACCCGCTCCATATCCACGACATTTATGTAAGACCCCTTGCAGACAGCGATACGGCCGAAGTGTGGCTGGAGGTAAACCAGGCCCGTGTGGCTTGGCAAGGGCTCAAAGTTCGCCATGCCCTGTACGGTCAGAACTTTCGCGATACGGTGTATCGCAATGCCATCTACGTGCCCGCCACCGTGCACGTGCCGGGTGTGGGCGACCTGGTGAAGCCCACCGACTGGGAGGCCAAGACCCTGAAAATGGGGCCTGGCGTCAATTTCCTGAAGTTCCGCATCCACCTGCCTGCTGCCCGCCGCTGGAGCCCCCACCATCCCTGGCTCTACCAGCTGCAGATAGAACTGCTCAATGAAAACGGGGAGATCACCGATGCCGGCCGGCAGCAATTTGGCATGCGCAGCTTCCGCATGGATACCCTGCAATCACCCAAAGGCGCCATGTACCTCAATGGACAATTCATCAGGCTGCGGGGCGCCAATACCATGGGCGCTTTTACGCAGTCGGTGAAAAACGGCCAATGGCAGCAACTTATTGACGATATCCTCCTGGCAAAAATTGCCAACCTGAACTATATCCGGCTCACCCAGTTTCCGCTGCAACGGGAAGTGTATGAATATTTCGATAAACTGGGTATGCTGGCCCAGACAGACCTGCCCATCTTTGGCGTGCTGCGCCGCAACCAGTGGGCCGAGTGCATCCGGCAGGCGGTGGAAATGGAGCGGCTGGTGCGCAGCCATCCCAGCAACATCATGGTGTCTTACATCAACGAGCGGTTTCCCAATGCGGAAGGCAATCCGCAGCGGCACCTGGATACATACGAAGACTTCGATCGATTTTTTACAGCTGCTGATCAGGCGGTACTGCTCCATAATCCCGACCGTGTAATAAAAGCAGGAGATGGCGATTATGACCCGCCATCGCCGGGCCTGCCCGATAATCATGTGTACAACGGATGGTACAACGGTCATGGCCTCGGATTGGGCGAAATGTACAAAGGGGCCTGGCTGCCGGTGAAACCCGGCTGGTATTATGCCTGTGGGGAATTTGGCTCGGAGGGGCTCGATTTCCAAAATACCATGCAGCGTTACTACCCCAAAAGCTGGCTGCCCGCCGGCACGGCAGGGGAGAAGAACTGGACACCCAATGTGATCAGCATGGCCCAGAGCTTCCGCTTCCATTACATGTGGTACCCCAGGCAATATTCGGTGGAAGGCTGGATAAGCGAAAGCCACCGGCACCAGGCCTGGGTAACCCGTACCACCACGGAGGCGTTCCGGCGCAATAACAACCTGGTGAGTTTTGCCATCCATCTCTTCATTGATGCCTGGCCTGCCGGATGGATGAAGACCATCATGGATGTGCAGCGCCAACCCAAACCGGCCTATTTTGAATATGCCCATGCGCTGGCCCCCGTGGCCCTTAGCCTGCGAGCCGACAGAAGCACCTACTACGCCGGTGACCCCGTACGGGTGGAAGCCTGGATAGCCAACGACCTGGCCTCGGCGCCGGCAGGATGGCGCCTTCGCTACCAATGGGAAGCAGGCAGCCAGTTGCTGGCATCTGGAGAAGGTGCTGCCGGCATAGAGAAGAACCAGGCAAAATTTCAGGGTTACATAGACATGCCGGCGCCGGCTGTTCGCCATCGTACCAACTGCCTCTTGCGTATGCAGTTGATAGATGAGCAGGGTACGGTCAGGCATGAAACAGATTTCAGCATCACCGTTTTTCCTCCCGTCACCGAACAATGGCAGCCTGTGTGGGTAGCCCCGGAAAGCAAGGGCGAAGCGGCCATGCTGGTGCGTGAGCTGAACCTGCCGGTGGCCGACAAGATAGAGCAGGCATCGGTATTGCTGGTAGATGACATGCAGTATTGGCTGAAGCATCGGGAACAACTGGAAACCCTTGTACAGCAGGGCAAGACCCTGGTGCTGCTCAGGCCCGATGCCGGAAGCCACCTGGTTTGCGGGGATACCCTGACAGTACAGCGCACCACCATGGGGCAGTACTATTTTGCCGCACCGGTGAAGGATCATCCAGCCATGCGGGCCTTTCAGCCGCGCGACATCTGGTGGTGGTACAACAGCCGCGAGGGCATGGTACGCCCGCTGTTGGGTGAAATGAGCACCGGTAAAGGCTGGACACCGCTGGTAACTACAGGCCAAACTGGCTGGGTGGGCGCCAACGATTATGCTTTGGCCGCGGCCGAACGGTCTTGGGGCAAAGGCCAGGTGAGGGTCTGCCACCTGCAACTGGCCGGAAGGGTGACACATAATCCCATGGCCAGGGAAATGCTGAAGGTATTGATGCGCGTAAAAAGGTAATGGGGCACGGTGCATCCATGCCGCATAAGCTTGCGTTGTTGATGGAATGCCGGGGCCGGCAAGGAAACATGCTGAATAAGTGATGTATGCATGGGTGCCGTCTGCTGCAGGATGGAGTGCAGAAGCGCAAAGGCTGGCAGGATGTTCGTGCATGGAAGGGCTTGAGGCATGGTTGCTATATTTTGTATTTATGCGAATAGGTTTTTTCATACTCTTTTCCCTGCTTTTGCTGCTGGCGCAAGGCCAGCCAGCTGGCTCCGGCACGGACCCAATTCCGGTGCAGGAATTGAACCGGCACCGGGGAGACATAGTGCTCAATGGCTGGTGGGAATTTCAGCCTGATACGGCTGGCTGGATGGATCCGGCCCTGCCGCTGAAGGGCAGGATCATGCAACCCGGTTCCTGGCTGGCGCCGGCCTGGTGGGCCAACATACCGGGCGTGGCAGATACGGCGCGTGTGTTTCCGGGGGTTGACTGGCAACAGGTGAAGCAGGCATGGTATAGAAAAATGATCACGGTGCCGGATGCCTGGAAAGGCAGGACGGTGGAGCTGGACTTTTCGCTGGTGTCTACCAATGCCATCGTATTCATTGATGGAAAGTTGGCCGGACAAATTGCCTGGGGGGGCGGCACCCTGGATATTACCCGCCTGGTGCGTTTTGGCCAGCGGCAGGTGGTACAGGTGCTGGTGTATGCCGGCACCGATGAAAAACAGGTGCCGGTGTTCATGGGTACGGCTACAGAGCAGGTGTCGCTGGCGCCCGCCTCGCTGGCCAGCGCCGGCATCGTGGGCGATGTGGTGCTGCGTTCCCGGCCAGGCGGGGCCTCCCTGGAGGATGTTTTCGTAAAAACCTCATTCCGCCAAAAGGCCGCCACCCTGGAAGTAACCGTCTGTGGGGTGCAGCAGGCGGCGAAAGTGCGCTGGCATGCCCTCTTGTATAACGGAAATACATTGGAGAAGGAAGTGTATTTTGATGAACCCGTGGCGAAAGCGGATACACAAAAGATTACACTATCATTTCCCTGGCCCGATGCCCGTTTGTGGGACCTTGACAAGCCGGAACTCTACACCCTGGTGCTGGAGGCAAAGGGAGGTACCCTGGCGGACGCGTATACACAGACCTTTGGCTTCCGGGAGTTCTGGATAGCTGGCAAAGACTTCTTGCTCAATGGCAAGAAGATCCGGTTGCGGCCGTTTGAAACGGTAAATGGCGGAGGCATGGATGAAGCCATTGATGCCCAATTGAAAGCCATTCGTAAAGCAGGGTTCAACTTCATGGAGCTCTGGCCTGAAAATGAAGCACAGCGTGGATACTATAACTACTACGACAGGGTGGCCGAAAGGGCCGACCGGCAGGGTTTCCTGATCTCCGGCGTGTTGCAGTCATTGAACCGCTTTATCACCGGGCCTGGATGGGTATACCAATGGGATAAGCCTGAGGTAAGGGCTGCCTGGGAACGCTGGCTGGCCCGCCAAATGAAACGCGACCGCAATCATCCTTCGATTATCATGTGGGGAACAAGCGCCAATTTCTTCGGGTCGGCTTATGATCAATATCCGCGAAACCTGGGCAAATCCAACTGGAACGAGGACAATGCTTTTTGGGTAAAAAACCGCGATGCAGCCTTGCAGGCATTTGAATGGGTGCGGGCTAATTGGGATAATACCCGGCCAATATTTACGCATCACGGCGCTTATGTGGGCGACCTGCACACCGTGAATATGTACCTGAACCTGCTGCCCCTGCAGGAAAGAGAGGAATGGCTGAGTGAATATGCTGAAAAGGGTACGATGCCCTTTATGCCGATAGAATTTGGCACACCATTCGAAAACACCTTTTTACGCGGAAGAAATGGCTTTGCCAAAAGTGTGGT
>JALOMZ010000290.1 GCA_025455205.1 Chitinophagaceae bacterium
TGGATCTCGTCCATCAGGTAAATGGTGTCGCCAATTTTACCGAACTCGTATTTGGTGTCCACCAGTATCAGGCCCCGCTGGCGGGCAATGGCGCGGCCCCGTTCAAACAAAGCCAGGGTATACCGTTCCAGCACGGCATAATCTTCCGCACTTACAATGCCGCGGGCTATGATCTCTTCACGGCTGATATCTTCATCGTGGCCCGCATCCGCCTTGGTAGTGGGCGTGATGATGGGGGCGGCAAAGAAATCGTTCTCCCGGAGGCCTTCAGGCATTTCTACACCGCACAAAACCCTTTTGCCCGATGAGTAGGTGCGCCAGGCATGGCCCGTCAGGTTGCCGCGCACCACCATTTCCACCTTGAAGGGGATGCATTTGCGCCCAATGCTCACATGGGGAGCCGGCACATCGAGCAGCCAGTTGGGGCATATATCGGCGGTGTCCCGGAGCATGCGGGCCGCAATCTGGTTCAATACCTGTCCCTTGTAGGGGATTGGCCGGGGCAGGATGACATCAAAGGCCGAAATACGATTGCTGGCCACCATCACCAACAAATTGTTGGCCATATAGTAAACATCCCGGACCTTTCCTTTGTAATATCCGGCTGCGTTGGGTATTGCTAGATTCATGACGATTGCAAAGGAACAATTTTAAAGAATCGGTTCCGCCACACCCGGGAATTATTCAGATTTCTGCATAACATGTGAATTCAACACCGGTCGTAATCTGGCAAATGGTTATTTATATACAAAACCTCTCATATTTGCTCAGCTAAAACTCCTACTTATGCGAAAAGTGCTACCGTTTTGGGCAGTACTGATCATGGCACAGGTATTAACGATTGCCGCCATTGCTCAGTCGGTTACTATTAAGGGAACCGTAAAAGATGCCTCGTCGAAAGGAACCATTTCAGCAGCCTCAGTAGTGATTCGGGGAACCACCATTGGTACGTATACAGACGACCATGGCGTATTCTCCATCACGGCCAGGTCGCTGCCTGTTACCCTGGAAATATCTGCTGTAAACTACAGCCTCAAATCAGTGGAGGTGAGCAGTGCTGCTGCTGACCTGGTGATTGAACTGGAGCAAACCACCGCCCTGGGCCAGGAAGTGGTGGTGAGCGCCACCCGTACCCCATCCAGGATCCTGGAATCTCCCGTGAGCATTGAAAGGGTGGGCAACGCCTCCATCCGGAGTGCTGCGGCCCCCAACTTCTACGACATGGTTGTCAACCTCAAAGGGGTGGATGCCGTAGCCAGTTCACTTACCTTCAAAACGCCCACCACCCGTGGATTTGCCGGCAGCGGTAACGCCCGTTTCCTGCAGCTGATGGACGGCATGGACAACCAGGCCCCCGGTCTCAACTTTGCCGTGGGAAGTGTGATTGGCCTTACAGAACTGGATGTGGACAATTTTGAACTGCTGCAGGGCGCCTCTTCTGCCCTCTATGGTCCCGGAGGCATGAACGGCACCATGCTTATCAATGCCAAAAATCCCTTCAAGTACCAGGGCCTGTCCTTCCAGATCAAGACAGGTATCATGCATACCGATGGCCGCGACCGCGATCCTTCCGGTTACTACAACTGGGCCGTGCGCTGGGCCAAGAAAGTGAATGACAAATTTGCTTTCAAAATTGGCAGCGAACTGATACAGGCGCAGGACTGGGTGGCCAATGATTACCGCAACTACCGTCGCAATGGTTCTTTCGGCAGCATCGTAGCCGGCACCCGCGATACCGATCCCAACTACGATGGCGTAAACGTTTATGGCGATGAAACCACCACCAACCTGCGCAGTGTGCTCAATGCCATTGGTGCCCAGGTGCCCTTCTGGCAGGATTATATCAACACCCTGCCCACCGATATTCCGGTGAGCCGCACCGGCTACCGCGAGGTGGATATTGTAAACCCGAATACCAAAGTGTTCAAGATGTCGGGTGCCATGCACTACAAGATCAAGCCCGACCTGGAAGCCGTAATCGCCGGCCATTGGGGCACCGGCAATTCCGTGTATACCGGCGCCCAGCGCTATTCGCTGCGCGAATTCAAGATCGGTCAGTACAAGGTGGAACTGAACGCCAAGAACTGGTTCCTCCGCGCCTTTACCACGCAGGAAAACAGTGGCGAGTCGCATGACCTCACGGTAACCACCCGCCTGTTCAACGAACGCTGGAAGCCCTCCACCTCCTGGTATCCGGAATATGCTTTTGCCTATCTGAACGCCAAGATGGCTGGCCGCCCCGAGCTGGAGGCGCATAACCTCGCCCGTAATGTGGCCGATGTAGGTAGGCCGGTAGCCGGCTCCCAGCAGTTCAAGCAGATCTACGACCAGATCCGCCAGGTGCCCATCCCGCAGGGCGGCCTGTTCCTGGACCGCAGCGATATGTACTGGGCCGAAGGACAGTTCAACCTGAGCAATATGCTGGATTGGAAATTTGCCGATGTGCTGGTGGGTGGCAACTGGCGCCAGTTTGTACTCAACAGCCAGGGCACACTCTTCATGAAGGAAGCTGAGCTCATCCGCATCAATGAAGTAGGCGCCTATGTGCAGCTGGCAAAGGATTTCTTCAACAACAAGCTGCGCCTGACTGCCTCTGGCCGCTACGACAAGAACGAGAACTTCAATGGCCGGTTTACCCCGCGGGTTACTGCGCTGTTCAAGCCCGCCAAGGATCATAACATCCGCCTGTCTTACCAAACAGCCTATCGCTTCCCCACCACCCAGCAGCAGTGGATAGACCTGTTTGTGGGTACCGGACGCCTGCTGGGTGAAAACCGCGCCCTCTGGGAGAAATACAACCTCCTGGAAAATGTGCCCTACAATCCGGCCAACCTCAATGAGCGCGTAGCCTACAAGCAAACCAATCCGGAATCAGTATCGTCCATCGAACTGGGTTACAAGGCAGTGGTTAAATCCAAACTGCTGGTTGATTTGTACGGATATTATGGTGTGTACAAGGACTTCCTGAGCCGCCGCGATGTAGTACAGTTCCCGGGTGGACAGCCCGCACCTACCGGTGGTGTTGGTTACAGCATTGTGGTGAACGCTCCGGGCGAAGTGACCACTTTTGGCTGGGGTGTTAGTCTCGATTACCTGCTGCCCCGCGGATTCAAGGTAGGTGTTAACGCATCCAGCGACAGGCTGCAGAATGTGCCCGATGGTTTCCGTGCCTTCTTCAACGCGCCCGAATACCGTACCAACGTAAGCCTGGGTCACGATGGCTTCGGCAAGAAAAAGATTGTGGGCTTCACCGCTGCCTGGCGCTGGCAGGATGAGCTGTTCTATGAAAGCGACTTCGCACAGGGACAGCTGCCGGCCTTCCATAATATCGACGCCAGCATCAACTTCCGCGTGTCTAAGATCAAGTCGATGGTGAAGGTGGGTGCCACCAACCTGCTCAATTCATACTACCGCACCGCCATTGCCAACCCGGCTATCGGTGGCCTGTATTATGTAAGCTTCGCCTACAATGTGCTTTGATCTCATTTATAAGGTCCTAAAATGAATTACCATATGAAACAGTTTTTCAGAAATACCATCAAGGCTGGCGGGCTGCTGCTGGCCGGTGCCCTGGTGCTGGCTTCCTGTAACAAGGAGCTGGAGCCGGCTACGCCCATCACCACGCCGGCACCTACGGGAAAGTCTATTGCAGAACTGCTGGATGACCCCAATTTCAGTACCCTGAAGGCGGCCGTTGCCCGGGCAGGCCTCACCAATGCCCTGGCCGACAAGAACGCCGTTTACACCGTTTTTGCACCCGATAATGAGGCCTTTACACTCAGTGGCATTCCCGGAGCGGCCATCCCCACGCTGCGTCCTGGTTTTCTGGATACGGTGCTGAAAGACCACATCATTGGTGGCCAGCGCCTTAATGCGG
>JALOMZ010000291.1 GCA_025455205.1 Chitinophagaceae bacterium
TTCCCTACCGGGTACACGACCAGCCTGATGAGGAGAAACTGCTGCCATTCATTGCCTTTGCCCGCAAGTTTGGGTATGTATTCGATACCAAAGATGCTGATGCCGTAGCGGAGTCATTCAATAAAATGCTCCAGGAAGCGCATGGTACGCCACAGCAACACGTGCTGGAACAACTGGGCATACGCACCATGGCCAAGGCCATTTATACCACTTCCAACATCGGGCACTATGGCCTGGGGTTTGAGCATTACTGCCATTTTACCTCGCCCATACGCCGCTACCCCGATATCCTGGTGCATCGCCTGCTGCAGCAGGTGCTTGACGAGAAGCTGGTGGTGGATAAACGACTGGAAGAAAAGTGCAAGCACTGCAGCGAGCGTGAACGGGCTGCCATGGATGCAGAACGCGCCGCCAACAAGTACAAGCAGGTTGAATTCCTGCAGGATTACCTCGGTGAAGAATTTGACGCTGTGATCAGCGGTGTATCCACTTTTGGTTTCTGGGCCGAAACGGTGGAGCATAAATGTGAGGGCCTGGTGAGCATGCGCGACCTGAACTATCACGATGATTTCAGGCTGGTGGAATCCGACTACAGCCTGGTGGGTTTGCGCACCGGCCGCAAATTCAGGATGGGGGATTCTGTCAGGATCAAGGTGGTGGCCGCCAACCTGGAAAAAAGGCAGCTCGACTTTGAATGGGTGAAAACGGCAGACAGCGGCAGACAGGCCAGTGCCGACAATATGCTGGAGGCCATGCAGTCTGTTCGTAATAAAAAGAAAAACAAGCCGGTGAGTCATAAGGCCCCGATTCCCAAACACCTCAAGAAAAGAAAGAAGAAATAGTTGAAGTCATTTGTTTGGTGTAGCTGCAGATCCACTTCGTCCATTCCTGCTGGCCTTGCAGTTGCGGAACCAGACGTTCACATACTTGGCACATGAAACTGACAGGCCCCTTTTCCCAGATCATTACCATGCAGGGATTGCCACCCAAGGGTGCCCTTGCGGATGATCTCTTGCACTGCATTCCCAATGGTGGCGTGCTCTGGGAGAATGGGGTTATTGTGTCGGTAGGCGATTTTAATGAGTTGCGTCGGAGTTATCCACAGGCAGAGGCAGATGAGATCAACCGGGCTGCGGTGCTGCTGCCGGGATTTATCGATTGCCATACCCATATCTGTTTTGGCGGTACCCGCAATAATGATTATGCACTGCGCGTAGCCGGCAGCTCCTACCTCGACATTGCCCGCAGCGGGGGCGGCATATGGAGCAGCGTAATGCAAACCCGGGCAGCTTCCCGCGAAGAACTTACAGAAGCACTGTTGCATCGAATAGCGCGGCATGCTTCAGAAGGGGTTACTACCATTGAAATCAAAAGCGGCTATGGCCTGAACCCCGACCAGGAACTTAAGATGCTGCGGGCCATACAGGCCGCTGGAGCCCGAACCCCGGTAACCTTGGTGCCAACCTGCCTCGCAGCACATACCAAGCCGCGTGATTTTGAAGGCAGCAATAGCGCCTACCTGCATTACCTGCAGGAAGCCCTGCTGCCTGCAGTCAAATTGGAAGGCCTGGCCCGCAGGGTGGATATTTTCATTGAAGAAACGGCCTTCTCGGCGGCCGAAGCTATTCCGTACTTGCAGGCCTGCCAGAAAATGGGCTTTGACATTACCATTCACGCCGACCAGTTCACTGCATCTGGCAGTGAAGTGGCGGTACAAACCGGGGCCGTGTCGGCCGACCACCTGGAGGCCAGCGGCGACCGTGAAATACAACTGCTGGCTGCCAGCAGCACGGTGGCGGTGGCCCTGCCCGGTGCTTCCATGGGCCTGGGCATGCAGTATGCACCTGCCCGCCGCCTCCTGGATGCAGGGGCATGCCTGGCCATAAGCACCGACTGGAACCCGGGCTCTGCCCCCATGGGCGACCTGCTGCTGCAGGCTGCGGTGTTGGGTGCAGCCGAGAAACTCACCACCACCGAAACCCTGGCTGCCATAACCGTAAGGGCTGCCGCCGCCCTGAGGCTGGAGGACCGGGGCGTTCTGGCAGCGGGCATGCGGGCTCAGATGCAGGCATACCCCACCGCAGATTATCGCGACATACTCTATTATCAGGGAAAGATGAAACCTTACCGGGTGTGGGCCTGACCGTTCATTATACAGGCATGTAGTCCTGCAGGTTATCAGGCTGCCGGAGCCTCGGTTTGCGTACCTTTAAAGAACATCAAGTACAAACCTATTATGGCTACTTATCAGCACGCCGACCCTGCCCTGTGGAACGGAAGGACAGATGGCGACACACCCGACCAGTTGCGCTGGCACCAGGTAATGCATTGTCTCGATATCGAAAAAGAACCACTGCCCCTTATTGGTCCGCATCACCAGGGAGTAGCTTTCATAGGCTTCTGCAGCGATGAAGGCGTACGCCGCAACCAGGGCCGCACAGGTGCAGCTGCAGCACCCCGCTTCATCCGCGAAGCCTGCAAGAACCTGCCGCTGGTAGGCTCCCATATCATACTGGCCGATGCAGGCGATATTGTGTGCGACACGGAAGACCTGGAACTGGCACAGGAAAGACTGGGTAACCTGGTGGCCACGGTACGCGCGGCCAATTACCTGCCCATCGTAATGGGCGGCGGTCATGAAGTGGCCTGGGGTAATTTCCTGGGCATCCGCCCGCACCAGAAAAAGCAGGAGTTCGGCATCGTCAATTTTGATGCTCATTTTGACCTGCGCCAGCCATTATCACCTTCCGGCACCAATTCGGGCACCGGTATCTGGCAAATGCATGAATGGTGCATGGAAAATGGACATCCCTTTCACTACCTGGCCATTGGCATCCAGCAATATGCCAACACCCGAAGGCTCTTCGAAACGGCCGACGATATGGGTGCACGTTATTTTTTGGCAGAGGAATTCACCAACGATCACCTGGAAAAACTGGTTACCGCCATCAATGCAGTGATGGCCAATTCGGATATCCTGCAACTTACCATCGACATGGATGTATTTGCCGCCTGTCACGCACCCGGCGTGAGTGCCCTGTCGTATAACGGCATTGCTCCCAATGCCATGTTCAAGCGGCTGCTGCGGCATATCGTGTTCAGCGGCAAGGTATGGTCGGTGGATATTGCAGAACTCAATCCGCGCTACGATATCGATAGCCGGACGGCCCGCCTCGCAGCCTCGCTGATTTTCGATATCGTACAGGCGGCAGACAAAAACGCCGAATACCCGGGCTGAAAATTTGCGGCTTTTGCAATTGATGCTACGAAAAAACGGGACAGGTGCTCCTTCAGGAATGCCTGTCCCGTTTGGCTATACAGCGGCTTACAGCGACTTCAGGTGGGCAATGGCAGCCATGGGATCTTTGGCGCGGAAAACAGAATTGCCGGCTACCAGCACCGTGGCACCTGCCTCCAGAATGGTGGCAGCATTTTTTTCGCCCACCCCACCATCAATTTCGATGTCCACTTTCAGTTTTCTTTCATCGATCATATGTCGCAACTGCCGGGTCTTTTCCAGGGTATGGTGAATGAAGTGCTGACCGCCGAAGCCCGGGTTCACACTCATCAGGCATACCATATCAATTTCATGCAGTATATCAGACAGGGCACTCACGGGCGTGCTGGGATTCACGGCCACCCCGGTTTTCATGCCCAGGCTCCTGATTTGCTGGAGGTTGCGATGCAGGTGAGGACAAGCTTCGATATGCACGGTGAGGATATCGGCTCCGGCATTTTTGAACTGCTCAGCATACTTTTCCGGTTCCAGGATCATCAGGTGCACATCAAAAGGCTTGCGGGTGGCTTTGCGCAGGCTCTCAATTACCGGCAGGCCAAAACTGATGTTGGGCACAAAACGGCC
>JALOMZ010000292.1 GCA_025455205.1 Chitinophagaceae bacterium
ATCAGCTTTTGTACCTGTGGAATAGCTTCCAGCGCACGCAGCCCTTCCATCAGCTGTGAAATATGAGCCTGGTTATCGGGCTCCTGCAGCCAGAAGAAAACATGGTGCATCACGCGGGTTTCGCGCGAAGGACTTTGGGCCCGGGCTGTGGTGGCGGCCAGGGCAGCGGCAGAGGCGGCCACAAACTGGCGGCGCGTACGAACAGGTTTCATGCCGGGAAGATACGGCATGTGCGGCGGAGCAAAAACCCGGAAAAAGGGGAGGCAGCGTCAGCGGCAGGGCGCCATATTACAACCTGGTTTCCAGGTAATGCGGCAGCACGGCCCGCCAGGTGGGCCAGTCGTGTTTCCATTCGGGGCCCCAGATATCGAGCTCATAGGTGATGCCTTTGCCATACAGCACATCGGCAAACTCGCGGGCGGCCCAGGGGGCTTCGTAGGGGCCTTCGCCGCTGAAGAGGTGGATATTGCGGCTGCGGCGGATATTTTCCAGGTACCAGTGATCGGTGAGGTTGGGCATATAATGCGCCGGGCTGTTGTAATACACCTGCTCATCATAGTAGCCATCGGTATATTCCATCAGGTTGTATACCCCGCTCATGGCAATCACACCATTCAGCAGGTCGGGGCGCTTGAGGAAGAGGTTCATGCTGTGCAGGGCACCAAAGGAGGCGCCGCTCACAATAACCGGGGTTTCGCCGGAGGTCTGGCTCTTGATGAAGGGTACCACCTCGTTGAAGATGTATTCATTCCACTGGTTGTGGCGAATGGCCTTGTGGGATCCTTCCATTTCCTTGTTCAGCCAGCTCTGCTTGTTCACGCTGTTCACGCTGAACACCTTCGCCTTGCCGGCATTCACTACATTCTCCAGGTCGTTCATCAGCTGGAAGCGTTCATATTCCAGGAAGTCGGCGCCGGCAGTGGGCACCAGCAGCAGGGCCGGTCCATAATGGCCATAGGTGGCAATGGGCATTTCCTCACCCAGGGAAGGGCTGTACCAGCTGGTGATCTCTCTGTTCATGTTGGTGGTTTGTTTGTGAATAGTTGGGATGGCCCAACGCGGGTGCAAAGGTACGCAGGCTGGTTGGCTTGGCGGGAGATGTGCCCAAGGTTTGGGAGAAAATTAGTACAGGCCAGCGCACAGGCAGGCTGCCAGGCAGGATTGCAGCTTGGTATATACCAATAGTATATATCTTTACAGTAAAGGCTTTGCATATGAAGACGTTATCGCTGAAGTTGGATGACAAGATCTTCGAAGAGACGGAGAAAGTAGTGGGCAAACTGAAACTGCCCCGCAATCGCTATATCAACGAAGCACTGCATTTGTACAACCAATACCAAAACCGGAGACTGCTCAAAGCGCAGCTGAGTAAGGAGTCGAAAATGGTGGCAGCCCATTCGCTGGAGGTGCTGGCTGAGTTTGAAAAACTGGATTTGCATGAAGATTAAGCAGTTCGACATATGGCTGGCCGATCTGAACCCAACCATCGGTACTGAGCCCGGCAAAACCAGACCGGTGGTGATTGCACAAACCGATTTGCTGAATGACGGCCATCCATCGACCATCATTTGCCCGGTCACCACCAACGTGCAACCTGCTGCAGAATTATTGCGGGTGCACCTTCAAAAGCAGCAGTTGAAAAAGCCCAGCGACATTCTGGTTGACCAGGTCCGCGCCATCGACAACCGCAGGCTGATCAAGAAACTGGGCAGCCTGACGAGTGCCCAGGCCGAAAAACTGAAGGAGAACCTGAGGATTGTGTTGGACCTGTAACAGGAACCTTCCCTGGTTTTCAGTTCAGATGCCGGTCTTCTTTTTCAGTTCCTTCCACAGGTCGCGGTAGCATTGGGCCGCATAGCTGGAAGGCGCAAAAGCCGCTACCGGTGCCAGGTGGCTGCCCATTTTTTCCACGGTGCTGAGGTAGGGGATGTAATTGCGCAGGAACTGCTTGTTCTTATAGTATTTGGCGAGGGTTTCGTTGTGCAGGTTCTTGCGGATGTCCACCATGCTGAAGTAGGCCACGATGCGGGCAGGGTCGAGGTTATTCTCCTCAAAAAATGCCAGCGCCATCTCGTAGGTGCGGATGCTGAGGGTGGTGGGAATGCTGGGCAGCACCACAAAATCGGCCGCGGCAAAGATGGCCTCGCTGAGCGGGCCAATGCCAGGCGGGCAATCGATAAAGAGGTAATCAAAACGGCCCTGCAGGGAAGCCAGCAAGGCTTTCATTTTTTTCTTTGCCTGCTTGGTTTCTTCTATCACCACATCGAGGTAGCGGTTGCTGAAGTCGGCCGGCAACAGGTATAGCTGCTCATATGCTGTTGGGCGTATGCTGTTTTCGAGGCCACTGCCTTCCTGTGCCAGCAATTTGCGTACGCCGCCCTTGATGCCGGGCTCCACGCTGAAATAGAAGGAGGCGGAGCCCTGGGGATCGAGGTCCCAGATGAGTACATTCTTACCTTCTTCTGCGGCCAGGTAGGCGAGGTTCACACATCCGGCCGTTTTGCCAACCCCGCCCTTGATATTGTACAGTGCGACAGTGGTCATGTTCCCTGAAATTTGTTCTAATGTACTCAATTCAGGGATTCTCCGCCAGATGCCTTGTGACGGTAGGGCGCCAGGATCAGAATTTCCAGCCGATCCGCAGGGCCATGCGGCTCATGAAATAGGTGGTGGTGGTGCGGTCTTTGCCACCGGTTTCCGCCAGGGCCGGGGCATCGGTTTCATACCACTCGCTCATACTCTTGAACACCCAATTGAGGCTGAGGGTGAAGCCCCGCTGTTTCCGGTTAAAGAAACCATACCCGGCGCCCAGCTCGGCATACCAGCCGGGGTTGAATGCCGTGGGAATGGGCGTCCAGCCTATCATATCCCATCGTCCGGTCCAGATGCCCACCTGGCCGGCTTCTTCATTTACCATGGGCAGGTTGACGCCTCCGCTGGCCAGCGCAAAAGGCTTGCTTTTTCGGGCGCCAAAAGATTTGCGGCCCTGGAGGTAAACCGGCACCGAGCGAAACCGGTACCAGTCTATACCTGTGCCCAGCCCCACGCTCCAGTCTTTTTTGGAGAGCAGCAGGTTGGCCCGCGCATCTCCGGAGGGCTCGTAGGCACCGGCCAGGAATCCCAGTTCCGGAACAGCGCCGGGTTTCCAGGCCTGCTGGGCCAGGATGTAGAATGGGATGAGGTTGAGGCAGAGCAGCAGCAGGAATAGTTTCTTTCCCATAGCGTATTGGTGTGGGCAGGTTATTTATTGAAGGTTACGGATCCCTTGATGATCGGTAGCGCGGGGTTGCTGTAGTCCACCAGGTAGAGGCCATCGCTGGCAGACACCAGCGCCAGCCCGCCCAGGGTGATGACATCATAGGTTTTCAAACCCTGCAGCCAGCCAATGCGCTTCACATCATCGCGGCGGGTGATATCCAGCACCCGCAGGCCATCGGCGCCATCACAGATGAGCAGCAGGTTGCCATCCACGCTCAGTCCGTGCGGATTGGTAAGCGGGTATGACTTCACCAGCGCGGGACTGCTGATGTTCTGGATATTCACCACATCCAGCTGGTTGGTGAAGCCACCACACTGTGTGCCATTTCGCAGGGTGACATAGGCGTACTGACCATCACTCACTACAGGATCGCAAACACGGGCATGAGCAAACCGGCTCTTTTGTACCGGGTTGTCTTTGTTGCTGATATCGTAGATGTACATGCCGGTTTGGGATCCCAGGAACAGATATTGCTCAAAGGGGAAGATGGTCTCAATGTCCCAGCTGCCCACATCCACCTGTTTTATGTAGGTGGGGTTTTCCGGAATGGCGGTGTTGAAGATCTTGATGT
>JALOMZ010000293.1 GCA_025455205.1 Chitinophagaceae bacterium
GCCGGCCGCGTGATCAAAACCTTGTATTACCAGAAGAAGCCGCAGAGCGCGGACCTCCAATTGCAGAGCATTGAGGAGTTTTCTTACCTCCAGGGCGACCGCATCGGTTCCATTTACTATACTGACGGTAACAATGTACGTACCGGTCACCTGCACTTTCTGTACGATGTAAACAACAAGCTTACCCACATGGAGCAGCGCACCCAGGCGGGCACTACTTACGCTTCAGTAGAATACCGCAACCTCGATAGCAAACAGGAAGTGACTATTGATTACCTCTATGAAAACGGCCATGCCCTGGAGTACAAATTCTGGATGAAGGATGGCAACAAGATCAGCGAGGGCGCCATCAGCTCAACAGGCGGAACAGAAAGCGCAAAGTTCAACCACGATCAGCAGATCAATCCTTATCATGTACTGGGGCTGCAGGATATATTCCTCCGCCACCTGAGCCGCAACAACAGGATTGGTGAAGACAGAACCTATGGCAGAAATATCCCTGTCAATGTTCCTTACGGTTTCACCTACAGCTACGATGGCAAGGGATATCCCACCCAGCTCATCACCAGCTTCAAATCCTTCAGCACCGGCGCCCACCTGTTTCGTGCCAAAACCCAATACACATACAACAACTGATCAATACAAAAAGCTCAGTTTTTAAGCACACCCACCACACACACTGTTGTTTAAATCGGTTGACAGGCGGATGGCGAGGCACGAGAAAAAATGTAATCTGAATTTTGAGTATTTTACTCACCGGTTGCCCACTTTTCAAACGGCTTTGCTATCCGCTTTCAACAAACACCTCACTTTTTCAATTGCTCAACAACCATGAAAAACGCACTCAATAGCCTTGTCGCCCTGTTTTCCCTCGCTCTTTTTTCCTGCACCGCCGCCAAAGTGGGTGTGCCCGCCCAGTTTGCCAGCCAGGCCGACCACATGAAAGTGAAAGGTGTAAATGGCTTCACCATCAACCAGTCGCTCAATTTTGGCCCTTATATCACCGGCGAAATGAAGCGCGGCTGGGATTTTTCCGGAAAATGGCAGGCCAGTAACATCAGCTTCAGGCCGGAAGACCAGATATATAAATTCTTTAATATAGGCCTTGATAACAAAACGGTCAGGGAGCGCAACAAGTTTCAGTTTGCCATCCGCGACGGAAAACTGATGGCCGATGTGTTTGCTTTTGAAGAATCTGTGGAGAAGGGCCGCGTAATCAAGACCGCAACCCTGCTGGGCGAAGTGGAACAGCGCAACAGTCTGGACTATTCCTTTTCTGCGGCCATTGTGCCCTACAATTTTGCTACCAAGCAGCCATGGAAGCTGGTCATATCGTCGAGCTACGACCGCCGGAAGGATACGGCCCGTGGTTTGATGGACCTGCCTTATGCCGAGGAAGCAGGTTATGCCACCGACGGCCAGGAAACCATCAGCATCAAACCGTTGCGGATAGACAAGGTGACAACCAAAAGCGGAAAGAATACAAATGTGCTGGGTCCGGCCATGCTGAGCGGCTATGAACTCCGCATTGAGGATGGCGTGATAGCTGTGGTTGATATCCTGGAGCCTTCCATCTGGATATACCGCGAACTCGACCAGCCCACGCGGATGATTGTAGCAGCTATTGGCTCATCCATTTTACTGAAGCGCAAGCAGGATGTGAACAACGAATAGATAGACCGTTGAATACACCGGACGAGGACATACAACTCATTATTGACGGCTGCATTGCCAACAGCCGCAAGGCCCAGGAACTGCTGTACCGGCAGTTCTATGGCTTTGCCATGACGGTGGCCATGCGCTACAGCCGCGATGAGATGGATGCGGCCGATATCCTGAGCCATGCCTTCGTGAAAGTATTCAAGAGCATCCAGCAATACGATGCTGCCAGGGGCAGTTTTCATGCCTGGCTGAAGCGGATCGTTGTAAATGAGGGGCTGGACCATATCAAGGCCCGCAACCGGTTTGACAGTCCGGCGGAACTGGATCAGGCAGAGGAAGTGCCGGTGGATCATACGGTAGTGGAGCAGATGAGTGCGGGTGATATTCTGCAACTGGTGCAGAAGCTGCCACCAGCCACGCATGCGGTATTTGTGATGTACGCTGTGGAAGGATACAATCACCGCGAAATAGCAGAAAGGCTGAACATCAGCGAAGGCACCAGCAAGTGGCACCTGAGCGAAGCGCGGAAGACACTGCAACAACTCCTGCAATCACATCGATAAAAACCTGCATGAATGAACGACTGACATATGAATCTCTTATAGCGGCCAAACTGGAGCAGCTGGCGCCCCTTCCGGCCCTGGCGGATGACATCTGGGCGCGGATCAGTGCCGACCTCGACCGGGAGATGCCAACGGATGAATCCGAAGCGCCATCTGGCGGTGGCCCGTCGCTGCCCGGCACCGGCGGCATGCTCTGGCCCGGGCTGGGGGCGCTCCTGCTGGCGGTGGCCGGACTGCTGTACTGGTACAGCCAGCGCTCCGGCATACCGGTGCCAGCCCCGTCGCCGCAATCTGTACCTGCCGATGCGCGTCCGGCCAGCTCGTTACCTGCCGATACTGGCTCGCCCAAAGGGATATACCAACAGCCGGCTGCGGTGGCCCGGCCGGTTGAAGCGATGCCTGTTCCCCTGGCAGATTCGGCAGCAGCACCCTCCACTGGTAAACTGCCCCCACCGGTGCTGCCGCTTCCGGATGACTCCAGGCCACAGCCTGCGGCATCAGCCAGCCAGGAGCCGCCTCCCGGGCAGCCTCCGGCCACGGCAGGGGATAAGGCGTCCCCACCGCCTGCGATAGATACACCCATCAAAAAGAAACCCCGCGGCGTTACCGGCATCAGCAACAATGATTACCGCATTGTGCCTGACAAAAAAGACAGCGCACGCAAAAAGAACTGACCCGCAGTCCACCTGGTGCCATAAAAAGGCCGTTCGCCCCAGGGCGAACGGCCTTTTACCATAAGGGAGGGTGTGGTCAGCGCTGCGCCGTTTGCCGGCGCTCCTGGGAGAGGTTAAAATACAGCAGCAACAGGGCCAGCAGGCAGAGGGTGGTTTCCGTGTAAAGCCATTGCGTACCAAAGGCGCCCAGGGGGCCTTCCACCACGCTGGTGATCATGCGCGAAAAGGCATAGGCACCCCAGAGGATGGCAATGAAAATGAGGCCAAGGATGCGGTTGCGCAGGGCGCCATACACAATGACTGCGGTCACGGCCAGGCCTACGCCGCCATATACGCCCCGGATAGAGCTGTAGGCATCGTTGTTGGGCAGGCTCACCTGCACCAGGTTCATTACATCCTGCGGGTTGACAAAGGCCATGCCGGCCACCATGAGGATGCACAGGGCGGAGAAATACAGCAGCGCAGCTGCCAGACGGGAAGGGAGTGTGTGTTTTTTCATGGGATTTTATTTTGATGCAAACCTGCGGCAGGCTGAATGGCAGAATCTTGGTGCAGGCCAAGATTTTGGCGCGTACAGCCTCGAGGGAGGGGTTCGGTTGGGCCATGCAGCTGGTTGAGGGGCTGCGCTGCCCGGCGGGTGGCCCTGCAGGGGCCAGTGCGGCGCCCGGCGCCGTACCGAGGCGGAGCCGAGCCCAGAGGGTAGCGGACTGCTGCCGAAACGGGCAGACGGTGGAGAGCCCCAAAACAGACAATCCGGTAGGTCCTGTACAGCCTGAATGCCCCCGATCTTATAGATCTCCGTGGTTCCCGCCAGATCCAGCGCATACAGCACGTAGGGATCCACCTTGCCGCTCTTCCCCGCAGGCGTGCACGCGACGATTTCGGTCACCGCGGCCACCCGCGCAAGGGTC
>JALOMZ010000294.1 GCA_025455205.1 Chitinophagaceae bacterium
CCGGCCGGCAACCGGTGATCATGGGCGGAGGGGAACTGGGCAACGCCTATCATTTCGACGTACATCTGTTTTCGGTTAAACCGCATCCCGGACAACAGATCGCGGCGGGCCGCATTCGTTCGGATTTAGGGCAGATCCCAGCGGCCCCGCGCCACGGCTCCCGCTTGCAGGACCGTGCGTCGCGATGGGGAAAACGATGTCGACATGGATTGCAGAAAGCCTTCTGCGGCATTGCAGTCCACCAACGTGGTGGTATCCAGAAACGGAGGACCGATGGTGCTGTGTTGCACCATATTGAATGGCCGGGCAAAAGTGGCTATGCTTGTCACCTCTTCGGTCACCTTCACTACCGGGCTTTGCGGATCCATCCACACCTGGCGCTTTACCTCCATTCCATCCATTGGCGCCCGCACCTGCATGTTCAATTGCAGCGGATTTGTATGCACCCCTGGCTGCCAGCATTTGTTGCCAGCTTCACCATTATGCGGCATGCCGGCTGCCATTTCCCCGGCCGTAGGAGCGCCCCAGCGGCCCAGGCAGAGAAAATGTCCGCGAAAGGGTGCCCCGGCCCGATTGTTCACCGGCATGTCGGCCAACGGAACCTGCCAGGTGAATGGATTGAGCGCAGACCCTGCCAGGCGGAAATCGGTGATGGCCGCGCCAAGTACCCTGATGCCCAAAGAGGCCTTTGCGTTCTGTACATACACCATGCTGTCGCAGGCCGGGTTGGATTGCGACAATGCCGGTGAGGCTTGCAGAACCAGCCACGCAGAAAATAGTATTCTGATCATTCCCTTGATTTTGTTTCTGTGAAAACGGGGATTCTTCCCGTGAAATCAACCTGGTATTCTTCCTTTCCCCTTCCCGTTAACTGGAGACGCCCTTTCCCGATGAACAGCCCCGGGCCGCTGTACACCGGCCAATAGGTTTCCATATCAACTTCTAGGCCGTTCACCCACCAGCGTGCCAGGCGTCCATGCCCCTCACCGGAAGGCCATGCAGGCTGCTGCCAGGTTTTGGACTGCAGGATTACCGCAGGTTGGGTGACCCCATACCCGAAATCGAACATGGGTTCGGTGAAGGTGCCGTCTGGCTGGTATTGTACGGTAATCTGATCGCCCTTTACACTGGTATATGTCAAACGCATGCTGGCGGTGAGCCTGCTGTTGTCGAGTTTGGTTTTGGCCTTGTACGACTGTCTGAATTCATCGAACCCTGGATACCCTTTCCTTTCGGCCACCTCCAGTATCAAACCGCATACCTCTCCGGCAGGTGCCTGCACTGTGGTGAATAGCATCTCGCCGCCTTCATCATCCTGCAAGGGCTTTGGCACATCGCCCCGCACAGACCGGATGGCCAGGAAGACCTGCTCCAGTTCCAGAAACAGTATGCCTTCCTCAGTGATTTCCTTCAGAAAACCATGGTTGGCCACACAGATGGCGCTGCGGTTAACGGATACATCAAGGTCATTGATGTATATAGGATTGTGCGACAGTTTACCCGTATCAGATGGGAAGCGTTTGCTGAAATCGGCCGCCCAGCGCTGCCGCCACATATTGAACAGATTTTTAATGCTGTCCTTTTGCTGCGCTGCATGTTTTGGCAGCCGTGTGAGTTGTATGAGCACATTCTCATGGTGCACCAACTGATCGTACGGCGAGCGCTTGTTGCCGCCGGCATAGCGCCGGTCGCGCGGGTTCTGAATGCCGATGCCCGAAACGTATTGGGCCGACTTGCCCGCGCCACTGTCTACCCGTGCAATCAGTTTCCAGCTCACAACCTGGTTGTTGCCGGACCCCCAGCCACCATAGGGGAAATAACCGGCACCCAGCAGGAAGGATTTGCTGGCATACAGCGTTTGCTTGATATATCCCTGCCGGTCGAGCAGGTAAGCCGGCTTGCTGCCCACAAACGACGATGGCGTTTCAAACTTCTGCCGGGCCAGCGCCATCGCCAATGCCGGCGGGCGGTAGGTACTGGTGGCCGCATGCACCGATTGAATCATCTCATTATTGCCACGTTCAAATGCCAGACCGTCGGCCGTAACTGGGGCCGGACTATCGCCAAACCACAGCCATGCTAAGTAGGCGTAAGAACCGGCAAAACTGCGCGTGCAGTTCTGTCCCCGCAGGTCGCTGCCGCCGCTCATGGCCTGTACATAATGCAATGCCATTTCGGAGCTGTAATAGTCCAGCACAGCCCGGGCAGCCGCCTTCACTTCCGCATCGCGGGCGAAGTCATACAGATTGAGCCACCCTATAATATGATAGGCCTGGTAAATGGCAGAATTGAATTCTCCTGTACCCGCATAAAAGATACGCCGGGCCCAGTCGAGCACCCATTGCTTCATCTGCTTCAAGCGGGCTGAGGCATCCGGAAAACGGCCGGCAAAATGTTCCTGTGCAAACTGGGCATACAGATAGCCCGAGGTTTTACTCATGCTGATATGGTTCTCCGTTCCTTCGGCCGTAAATGCATTATAGCTGTCCGTTCGCTCCCATACGCGCTGCAGAAAAGCCAGGGCATTTTCCCTAATGGCCGGATGTTGGCCATGCAGGTAGAGCAGCCTGGGCAGGCCCACCAGGTTGAAATGGAAGGTGGGCCGCTGCGCATACATTTTCATCCTTTCCTGGAGTATCCGCTGCCGGGCGCTGTCCTTATCCTGCAGCGAAAGCCAGGCAGTGAACAACGGATAGTTGTATTTGCCAAAATCATCCAGCTTCCCATCCCATCCAGGCGGGAAGCCTGGTTTATTGACCGGATAATGATACGCAACATGGATCATCAGCAGTTGGGCACGCTTGCGGAAAGCGTTTTCACTGGCGCTGGCATCTCCCACCTGCGCCGCACCAGCCAGCAGCAGGCAGAGCCCCAATACCATACAAAACAGCTTTTCTGTTTTCATGTGTGCGGTTTATTTTTTTACAATGACCGGTAACCATACTGTTCCCCCAGGCGCAAACAATCCCCTGCCGGCATCAATCCGCCGGAACAAGTAGCATGCCTCAGGCAGGCAGCAGCGGCGGATACGCCCAGCTTCAGTGTTTCTTCCATCGGCCACTGTTCATGTATTCCCATGAGCACACCGGCGGCAAAGGCATCCCCTGCCCCCACGGCCCCGGCAATCATTGCTTCAGGCAATTGCACGCTTCCCTGCAGCAGGCATTTGCCATTGGCATGCATGGCCACCGCACCGGCCGGAAAATGCAGTACCACCCAGGCACGCACACCCGCTGCCAGCAACTGCCGGCAGGCCTGCTCAGCCTGTGGCAGTGCAATGCGGCCATCTTGCAACACCTGGATGCCGGTAAGTTTTTCTGCTTCCAACTCGTTCAGGAAAAGAATATCTGTATAGGGAAGCGAAGGCTTCACAATGGCAGCAAAACCCGGGTCCTGCACACTCACCAGGTCGGCGGAGGTAAGAAAGCCCCGCGCCGATGCTTCCTGCAATAACCTTGATGCCTCGCTGGCTCCTTCGGCATCCAGCATATCCAGTTTGTCGAGCAATAACATATAGGCCAGGTGGAAAATGCGTGCCTGGCTTTGCTGCAGGTCAATATGTGTACGGTCAAGCAGGGCATTGGCACCCCGGTAATGAAAAAAGGTACGCCTGCCTCCTGCCTCCAGCGTCATCACATCGGTGAATGAAGTATCCGCCAGCGTTGTGGTGTGCAACTGCCGCGTGCTGATGCCATTTGCGGCGCAGTCTTCCCTGATCCACTGGCCCCAGTGGTCTTCGCCCACCAGCCCGGCAGCCTCCAGGGGAAACCCCGCCTGCATGGCAGCCAAGTCTTTCAGTAG
>JALOMZ010000020.1 GCA_025455205.1 Chitinophagaceae bacterium
ACAATAATAAACTTTTCTTTTTTTTATTTGTTCTAATATATTTCATTTCAAACCTACCCTCCATGAAGAACCACACGCGCAAGGAACACGATTTTCTGGGCGAACGGGAAATCAGCAATGACCTTTACTACGGCGTACAAACCCTGCGGGCCAAAGAGAATTTCGACATTACGGGTATCCCACTCTCTTCGGAGCCCGCCTTTATCAAAGCCTTCGCATTCGTGAAAAAAGGGGCCGCACTTGCCAACCTGGAATGTGGTGTGTTAAGCCAGGAAGTGACCGATGCCATTTGCTACGCCTGCGACCGGCTGATTGCCGGAGAATTCACCGACCAGTTTGTGAGCGACCTGATTCAGGGCGGCGCCGGCACTTCCTGCAACATGAACGTGAATGAAGTGATTGCCAACATTGGCCTGGAAAAAATGGGCCACGCCAAAGGCGATTACCAGCACCTGCACCCCAACAACCATGTCAACTGCAGCCAGAGCACCAACGATGCCTACCCCACCGCTTTCCGCCTGGCACTGTATATGAAAATTGAGGCCTTCACAAAGGCAATGGAAGTGTTGCAGCAGAGCTTTTACAGAAAAGGCCAGGAGTTTGCCGGTGTACTCAAAATGGGTCGCACCCAGTTGCAGGACGCTGTACCCATGACCCTGGGCCAGGAGTTCAACGCCTTTGCCACCACCATTGGCGAAGATGTGCAGCGCATGAAAGAAGTGCAGCAACTGATCACAGAGATCAATATGGGTGCTACTGCCATAGGCACCGGCGTGAATGCCCCCGAAGGCTATGCACAAAAATCTGTGGCCCATATCCGCCAGCTGAGCGGCATACCGGTGGTGCTGGCAGCCGACCTGATTGAAGCCACCTACGACACCGGCGCCTATGTGCAACTCAGCGGCACGCTGAAGCGCTGTGCGGTAAAACTCAGCAAGATCTGCAACGACCTGCGCCTGCTGAGCAGCGGGCCCCGCTGCGGCATCAACGAAATCAACCTGCCGCCGATGCAGCCCGGCTCTTCCATCATGCCCGGCAAGGTGAATCCGGTGATTCCGGAAGCCATGAACCAAACCTGCTTCTATGTGATTGGCGCAGACCTTACCGTAACCATGGCGGCCGAAGCTGGCCAACTGCAGTTGAACGTGATGGAACCCGTGATAGGATTTGCCCTCTTCACTTCCCTGCAGTACCTTACTAAGGCATGCTACATGCTTCAGGAAAAATGCGTGGACGGTATCACGGCCAATGCCGAGCATGCCCGGGAACTGGTGATGCAGAGCATTGGCATTGTTACCCAGCTCAACCCCATCATCGGTTATGAGGAAAGCGCCAGCATTGCCCGCGAAGCGCTGCAAAGCGGAAAGAGCGTGCACCAGCTGGCCGTGGTGGAGCGCAAACTCATTACCCAGGAAAAATGGGATGAGATCTACTCCCTCGATAACCTGATCCATCCAAAATTCATCAACCAATAGTCCTCCACCCACTCCAAAAAAAGCAATATGAAAAAGATCATCGCTGTAATAAGCACGCTCCTGCTCTTTGCCTGCCTGCAGGCACAGCAGCTTCCCCGCATCATTATCCTCGCCACCGGCGGCACCATTGCCGGCAAAGGCGCCAGTGCCGACAGGGCAGGCTACACCGCTGGCAAGATACCTATTGAAGACCTGATCGGCGCCATACCGCAGGTAAAGAAAGTGGCCAATATCAGTGGGGAACAGATATCCTCCATTGGCAGCCAGGACATGAGCATTGAGATCTGGAAAAAACTGGCTGTGCGGGCCAATGAAATATTCGACAGGAATGAAGCGGATGGTATCGTTATTACGCACGGTACCGATACGCAAGAAGAGACCGCCTATTTCCTGGACCTGCTCATTTCCTCAGACAAACCGGTGGTGCTCACCGGATCCATGCGTCCTGCCACCGCCATCAGTGCCGACGGGCCTAAGAACCTGTATGATGCCATTACAGTGGCCGCCAACCCCAAAAGCAAGGGCAAGGGCGTGATAGTGAGTTTCAACGAAGGCATATTCGATGGCCGAGATGTGATGAAAATGAGTACCACCAAAGTGAACGCTTTCTTCTCTCCCAATACCGGACCCATTGGCCAGGTGTACGATGGCAAGGTGGAATTTTACCAGGCCAGCATGCGGGAGGTGAACGTAAAAACGCCCTTCAGCGTGAGCCTTACCACCAAATTGCCGCGCGTTGATATCGTATACATGTATGCTGATGCCTCCGGCGATATGATTGACATGCTGGTGGCCAAAAAAGTGGATGGCATTGTGATTGCGGGCGTTGGCAATGGCAATTTCAACAAAGCCTATATGGATGCCGTGAAGCGCGCGGTAGCCGCAGGCATTGTGGTGTGCCGGGCCAGCCGCACCCCTTCGGGCCGCGTGGTATTGGAAGATGAAATAAACGACGAGCAACTGGGCACCATTGTTTCCGACGACCTGACGCCCCAGAAGGCCAGGATCCTGCTGATGCTGGGCCTCACCAAGACTAAAGACCGCAAGCAGTTGCAGCAGTACTTCTTCAAGTTCTAACCCAGCAATGCCTGCCCCATGATCTGGTTACAGCTTGCCGTTCTACTCATAATGATCATCATTGGTTCCAACCTGAAAGGGATTGGGCTGGGCCTGATGGGCGTTCTGGGCATGTTCATCTATGTGCAGTTTTTCAGGATGCGGCCGGTGGGTCCGCCCGGCGATATTATGCTGATCATCCTCAGCATCGTTACCGCTTCCGCTGCCTTGCAGGCCGCAGGAGGGCTGGACTACCTGGTATACCTGGCAGAGAAACTTATCCGGAAGAATCCGCGGCATATCACCCTGATTGCACCACTCACTGCTTTTACACTATGCCTCTTCTCCGGCACGTCGCATGTGGTTTACTCCCTGCTGCCCGTAATCAGCGACCTGTCGGCCCGGAAAGGCATTCGGCCAGAACGACCCCTTAGCGCTACCGTTATTGCTTCCCACATGGCATTAACTGGCAGCCCCATGGCGGCCTGCACCGCCGCCCTGGCCACGGTGCTGGGCTATGCCGGTGCTCCGCTGGATATCATGCGGGTGAGCATTCCGGCCTGCCTGGTTGGCACTCTGGCCGCCTGCCTGGTGGTGTACAAAAAGGGCAAGGAACTGAAGGACGATCCGGTATACATTGAAAAAATGAAAGACCCGGCATTCCAGGCCTATATCCATGCGGAAGAGGAAAGCACAGAAAAGGAGATACCGCGGGAAGCAAAATTGTCGGTGGCCATATTTGGTTTGGCCATCGTGATGATTGTAATTGGGGGTTCCTTCCCTCACCTGGTGCCCAACATGATGGAAGGCAATGCCAATGCCATGGTGAATGCCGACGGCAGCCTCAAAATGGTAACCGTCATTTCAGTGGTCTCCCTGTCAGCAGCTGCGCTGATCATGTTGTTCACTGCTGCTAAACCCGATAAGATCGTCAAAAGCAGCCTCTTTCTTTCCATGGCTACTGCCCTGGTTTCGGTTTATGGCGTGGTGTGGATGAGTGCCACCTTCATGGCCGCCAACGAGCCGGCCATTCGCGCGGCACTGGGCTCGGTAACTGCATCACACCCCTGGGTGTTCACCCTGGCAGTTTTCCTGATGGGCATACTCATGTTCAGCCAGGGCGCCACCACCAAGGCTATGATGCCTCTGGGCATGACACTGGGGCTACCAGGAGCCTCCATCATTGCTATGTTCCCGGCCGTAAACAGCTTCTTTGTGTTGCCAGGTTACCCAACCATACTGGCGGCCGTATCCATGGACCGAACAGAATCCACCCGGCTGGGCAAATATGTGATCAATCACAGCTTCATGCTTCCGGGCCTTGTGGCCACAGCCGTGGCCATAGCGGCCGGCTTCATGCTGGCCGGGGCATTTGGCCTTTGATGCGCTGAAAATGTAGACAAGTCAACACTATTCCTATGAAACGAATCATAATATTTTTTCTTAGTGCCCTCAGCCTGTTTCAGGCCATGGCGCAGGTGGAGAAGCAATCAGACACCACTGACTACAAATCCCTGATATCGGTTGACCGGGTGAAGCTCCTGTCTAATATGGATGTCATTGCCAACATGCAATTCGCACTCAACAATTATTTCACGGATGGCAAATACGACCAGTCGAAGTTTGCCATGAACCAGTTCCGCTTTGAAATGAAGGGCAAGGTGCACGATAAAGTGTATTACCGCTTCCGCAACCGGTATACCCGGTCACAGGATCCGCAATCGATGGACAATATCAGCCGCTCTGTTGACCTGGCCTTTATTCGGGTGGACGCCACCCCCAAATGGAACTTCACCTTCGGAAAAATGTGTGCCGACTGGGGCGGGTATGAATTCGACCTCAACCCCATTGATATTTATGAGTACAACGACATTGTAGAATATGCCGACAACTTCCTTACCGGCGTACAAGCCCAGTTCATTGCTTCTCCCAAACACACATTCACTGCCCAGGTGCTCAATTCAAGAACCAAAACATACGAGGAGCTGTATGACACCATTCCCGGGGTAGAGCCTTCCAAATTTGCCGCAGCCCTGGTACTCAACTGGCGCGGCAATTTTGCCAATGGCAAGTTCACCACACTCTGGTCTTACAGCAATTTCCTGGAAGCCAAAGGCAAAAACATGTTCTACCTGGCACTGGGCAATATGTATAACTTCAAAAAGGGCAGCATCACCTATGATTTCAAATGGAGCTTTGAAGAAATAGACCGCAAAGGCATCATTTCCGATATGGTGCCCGATAACCTCTATCCATACCAGGCAGAAGATGCCCAATACGTGGAGCACTGGCTGCAGCTGCAGTATCGCTTTGCCCCCAAGTGGAACGCCGCCCTCATTGGCATGGTGAGCAATGCCTACTGGCGCGATAACCCCGATAACAACCCCAACAAAGACAATCTCCTGCGCACCTCCTACGGCATCATACCCACCATTGAGTTTTATCCGTTCAAAGACCTGAATCTTCGTTTCTTTGCAACACACGTGGCCAGGATGTACCGGTACTCCGATTATGCCAAGCAAGGAGGCAACCTGGTGGATTATGGTACAGGTCGATTCATGCTCGGCTTTATTTCGCCGCTGCTGATATTGTGAACTAGAAGGTTTAGTTATGGACACACTTCATATAAAGAGATTTTTGGTGAAAAGCTGCCTGTTGACAGGCAGCTTTTTTTGTGCAGTCTTCCCCGCACATACACAAACTGCCCCGGTTGACAAACAGGTGAACCAGCAGGTGCAAACCTGGTTCAGCATCAACAGCACCATGCACTTCAGCGACCGTTGGGGCCTGATTGCCGATTTTCATGTTCGCCGCAACAATTTCCTGAGCGACCCGAGTTTCTATTTCGTAAGAGCCGGAGCCAACTACTGGATCCGGGATAAATTCACGGTGGCCGGCGGTTATGCACACCTGTGGCTGGCCCCTAATAACCCGGGCTGGAAATCATACGTAAATGAACACCGCCTGTACCAGCAGGCATTGCTGACCACGCAGGTAGACAGAACCGGGCTTTTGATCAGGTTCAGAAATGAGCAGCGATGGCAGCAATTGATGGCGAACGACAGACCCACGGGCGAATGGCGCTTTACCAACCGGGTACGCTATCTCATCAGCTTCAGTTTCCCACTGTCGCGCAGCTCCAACAAATGGGCCCTGGTGGCTGCCGATGAGGTATTACTCAATTTTGGCAACGATGTGCTGTACAACACCTTCGACCAAAACCGCATCTTTATTGGCCTGCGCAATAAGATGAGTAAGAACTGGAGCTACGATATAGGCTATATGAATGTTTACCAGCAGCGCATAGCCGGTTACCTGTACGACATGAACCATACCTTCCGCTGGTTCTTCTACTACAGTCCTGATTTCAGGAAAAGCAAGGCTCAACCCCGTCAGCTGATAGACAGCCGCGAAGAATAGGCACGCCGGCCACTAAGAATTCCATGTCGTTTGGCTGATATCTGCAATTATGCCCGGCACTCATACAGTTGCAGTTATACGCGGATGAAAAAGTATCCGCAGCTACCTGAAGGAGATTGCATTATGAATTCTGGACCACGTCATGGATGTCCAGCTTCCGGCTCACATGGCCCGTCAGCGCTTCCACGCCCTGCTGCCGAAGCAGGTCACGCACTTCCGCATGGGCTTCCACAATCCGCACCCTGATATCCCGCTCTGCAAAATGCTCACACAACGCCATCAGCATATCAGAGCCGGAAACATCCACCATCGGTGATGCCGACAGATCAAGTACCACCAGGTGAATGCCTGGTGTACCGGCTACGATATTGCGCACCTGCTCGCTGATGTGCTGTTCATTGAAATAGAGGATGGAGGATTCAATACGCATGATCTTGATGCCGGGGAGTTCCACGTTATCGGCATGGCGCTTTATATCGGAGAATTTGTTGGTGCCGGGTATCTGGCCCAATACGGCTACATTGGGCACCGCCGTCCGCTTGATCAGTATGGCCAGTGATGCAATAGCGGCAACCAGCACCCCTTTCAGGATGCCAAAGGTGAGCACTCCGGCCACGGCTATCATGGCCACCGCAAATTCGGGCTTGCTGAGTGCATACAGTTTTCTCAGCTCCTTTATTTTCATGAGGCCGCTGATGGCATCCAGCACCACCACGGCCAGTATCACTTCGGGCAGGTTTTGGAACAGGCCGGTGAAATACAGCAGGATGATGCCCAGTACCGCGGAGCATATGATGAGCGACATTGGGGTTTTAGCGCCTGCCTTGTCGTTAACGGTTGATTGCGATAATCCGCCCGACACCGGATACCCGCTGGCAAAGCCGGTAGCCAGATTGGCCATGCCCAGCGACAACAGTTCCTGCCGGGCATCTACCGGGTATTTGTGCTTGCTGCCAAACGTACGCACCACCGATGAGGTTTCAATGAAGCCCATGAAAAACACCCCCAGCACCAATCCGAATATTTCATCCACCTCGCGAAAGCGCAATCCGGGCCAGGCCAGTTCCGGCAGGCCGGCCGGAATATGCCCTGTAACATGCAAGCCCTGGCTGGCCAGCGATGTATTGCCCACAATGATGATGGAGCCGGCCACCACCAGCAGCGAAACCGGACGGCCCGGCAGGAAACGATTGCCTGCCACCAGCAGCGCCAGGGCTGCCAGGCCAAACAACAACACGGTAACATTGGTATCAGGCAGGTGGAGGATGAGCCGGTAGACACGCTCAAAGAAATTGGCGCCGCCCCCTTCCACACCAAAGAGCTTGGGCAATTGCGTGGCGGCAATCACACAGGCTGCCCCTGTTTTAAAGCCCATGAGCACATTATGTCCAATAAAATTTACCAGGCTGCTCAGTTTGAGCAAATACGCTGCCATACTAACCATGAACACCCCCAGCGCAGTCAGCTGCGCCATGGCCACCCAACGGAAGGCATCGCCACCAGACATTGCCGCCAGGCTGGTGCCCACCATGAGCGATATGGCCGAGGTAGGCCCCACGGCCACCTGCCGGCCCTTGGTGAACAGCGCAAACAACAGCCCGCCTGCTATGCAGCAATAGATGCCATACTGACCGGGCAGCCCGGCCAGAGAGGCATAGGCCATTGATTCGGGTAACACAAACATGGCCAGGGTGATGCCCGCCACCACATCCCACTTCAGGGTAGACAAACGGTAGGCAGAACCCCAGTCGAGTATCGGAATAATGTTCTTAAGGCTCATAACACATTCAAAAAAGGGTCCTGCAGGTGCTTTCTGCAGTTCTTGTGCCTAACCCCTCAACGCACCCTCAACCTTTGCCCTTCTTCTTTGCGGCCGGCTTCTTCACCGGCTTAATCTTGCTGATGCCAGCCTTCCCTGGTACGGATCCTCCATCTTCTGCCAGCAATTCCTTCTTCACCAGCTGCAGTTGATTCTTCTGCTCTTCAGATACCGTTGGATAAGAAAGCCCCAGCCGCTCAAATTCGAAATAGATAATGGCCGCCAGGCAGAGGCGGGTAAACCATTTATCGTCGGCCGGCAGCACATACCAGGGCGCATGCTCCGTAGAGGTGGCCGACAACAGGTCTTCATAAGCCGCCTGGTACTGGTCCCAGAACTTCCGCTCTTTGGCATCGGCTACCGAGAACTTCCAGTTCTTGTCTGGGTTGTCGATCCGTTCGAGGAAGCGCTTTTTCTGTTCTTCCTTGCCCACATGCAGGAATATCTTGAGGATGATGGTGCCATTTTCTGCCAGGTTTTTCTCAAACCGGTTGATCTGCTTATATCGCTTTTCCCAGAACTTCTTGTCGATGTCTTTCAGCGAATTGATATCGGGCAGATTCTCTTTGAGGATGTATTCCGGGTGCACTTTGGTCACCAGTACATTCTCGTAGTGCGACCGGTTGAAAATGCCGATCTCTCCCCGGCCCGGCAGCTCTTTGTAATGCCGCCAGAAATAGTCGTGGTCAAGTTCCTGGCTGCTGGGGGCCTTGAAACTGGCCACTTTTACACCCGAAGGGTTCAGTCCGCTGATCACGTGCTTGATGGCGCCATCCTTGCCGGCCGCATCCATGGCCTGCAGCACAATGAGCACACTGTACTGGTTGTGCGCATACAGTTTATCCTGCATGATGGCCAGGTTTTTCAGGCCTTCATCCAGCTTCTGCAGGCCGCGCTCCTTGGTGACCATTTTGTGGTCATAATCGGTATGGAAGTCCTTTTGCAGGGAAATGGATTTCCCAGGCTTCACCTTGAGGCTTTCGATGTATTTCACAAATTGCTTTCGTGCCTCGCTTTTGTTTTTCATATGGTGACTTTATACTTAAATCTACTGCATTTCAGCGGTAATGGCAAGACTTCGGACGCCTTATTCCGGGGCCACCCACCCTGTTTTCCGGCTGCCAAATGTCATCCTTTTGCCGGCCCTGCGGGCTTAACTTGCCTCCACATGAGGCCCGCTATGTTTGCCATAGTGCTTGCGTTGATATTGTCTCCGGGCATGCGGGGGCAGGATATTCCTTTTTCTGTAAAGCGTTTTTTTGAGGAAGACTCCCTGCTGCACTTCCGGCTGAAGACAGATTTCCGCGAGATGCAGCGCAATCGCCAATCCGATGATTACCGCGGGGGCACCATGTACGTACTGCAAAACAACACTGCCGTGCTGGAAGTCCCGGTGCTGGTGCGCGCACGGGGCGAACTCCGTCGTGAGATGTGCTTTCCGCCCCCGGTGATGATTGATTTCAAAGCCAACGACAGCACACCCCTGCGAAAACTGGGCCGCCTGAAGCTGGTGGCTTCCTGCTCCGATGAGCCTTATAACGATCAGCTGCTGATACGCGAATACCTGGTGTACCGCATGTACCAGTTGCTCACCCCGCTAAGCTTCCGCGTGCGGCTGGTACGCATGGAATACGACGATGATCAAAAGCAACATTTCTCCAAAGCACGGTATGCTTTCTTCCTGGAAGACGTGGACGACATGGCCAAACGCAACGACTACCGCGAAACGGATGCTAAATTTGCCACCGCCGCCACAGACCGTAAGGCCAATACCCTATTCGCCCTGTTCCAATATATGATTGGCAATACCGACTGGGCTATCCCCCTCAGCCGCAACCTGAAGCTGATATACCCCAGGCAACAACCCAATGCCCCACCCACACCGGTGCCGTATGATTTTGACTATTGCGGGGTGGTGAATGCCAGTTACGCCGTACCTTACGAACAACTGCCCATCACCCATGTGCGCGACCGGTATTACATGGGCTTCGAAAGAACCGAAGCGGAGATCATGGAAGCCCTCGAACTGTTTCGTCGCAACCAGGAACCCATCTACACCCTCATTCGTGATTGCCCCTACCTGCGGGAAGATGGCAAGAAAGACATCATCCACTTCCTGGAGAGCTTCTTCAAAATGATCAACAACCGCAACGAGGTAGTGGACACCTTCATCAAAAACGCCAGAAAGAAGTAAAAAGACTTACCAGCCACCGATTATGTTACAGGAGGAATTTTTACAACAGCTTTTGCAGGCCGCCTATCAGCAGCCAACCATCAACCTGTACAACCAGGCCCATGCAATCATGGGCGCCGATGACGTGCTGTTTGCCAACACCCGCACCTGGGCCCACCAGCTGGTGCGGGAAAAGCTGGCCGTTTATGCCGATGAGGAAAAAACGGAACTGCACATCACCAACTATGGCCGCTACTGGATCACCCAGGGAGGTTACATGGCCTTCCTGCGCGAATTCCATGATCTCAAGGAAAAGAAAAATGCCGAAAAAGAACAACAGAAGCTGGAACTATTGGAAGAAAGGCTCAAGCTTACCCAATACCGGCTGATGGGTTTCTGGCTCACCCTCATCCTGAGCATTGTAGGCCTCCTTTCCCTGGCCCTCAACCTCTACCTGTTGCTCACCAAGCATTGATCAGCCATTGCCCTGCTCATCCTGCGAAGGGCCATAGATGCCCGGCACTTTGCAGCCTGCCGCCCGCAGGTAAATACTCAGCTGTCCGCGATGGTGGTAGAGGTGGTTCATCAGGAAGCCTCGAACAGCCTGTATGCGCGGCATCTGCATGAATACCTGCTCACCCATGCGCATGGTCCAGTTTTCCATGAACACGCTGTCGTCTGCTGCGCTTTCCAGGGCTGCCACCGCCAGGGGCAGGTTCTCCTCGAATTTGGCCAGGATATTGGCGGCTTTCGAGGTATCGCCCTTGTCGTAACGATAGGTGGCCATATCAAAATCGTTGGTGTCAAACGTAGCCACATACCAGTAATAGCTTTCCACAATATGGCTGGCCAGTTGCGCCATAGTCCAGGCCTTGTGCGCCGGCGCATAATCCAGCACCTCATCGGTCATGGCCTGCAGGAGCTTGCGAGTATTGCCGGCTTCGAATGTCAGTTCGGCAAGTAATGATGCTTTGAGGGACATAGCAATAAGTTTTTGCAAAAGCTACAACCATATTTTCGAAATGGCCTTCACTCAGTCAAAGAATTACACAGCCGGCGGTGCAAATTTTCTATTTGCCGGCAATCAACTGCAAAGCGGCCTCCAAAACCTCATCCTTACCAGCTCTTAATCCATCAACGGTGGGTTTTACTGGCACATCTACACGGATGCCGGTCCGTTGGGTTTGGCCACCGTCGGGATAAAGTATTCCCAGCCCACTAAACCATGCTTCATATCCGCCCGGAATGGCCACCTGGGTTACATTGCCGTCGGCCCCAGCCGTTTGGCTACCCACTACGGTACAGCGGGTGGCACCTTGAAACATCATGATGCTGTACTCCGCCTGGCTTTGTGTTTGCTCATTGCACAAAATGAAAACACGGCCCTTGAATGCCCTTTTAGTATCGGCAGGCATTACCGTAAAATGGGAGGATAAACTTTCCTTGCTTTCGCCGCCAAACAAATGGCCTGGTGTTACCCATGGCTTATCGAACAGCACTGCTTTTTTTGCTTCAGTGGTCATGCGTGGTGCCAGGGTCCATGCCGTGCCTTGCGGATAATTCCTGATATCCAAAAGCAATACCTGCTGCTGAT
>JALOMZ010000295.1 GCA_025455205.1 Chitinophagaceae bacterium
CGGCATACTGGGTGCAGGAGGGCATTACCGATGCCAAACTGCAAGCGATGGACGATGCGCAAGTCATTGAATACCTTACTCCTATCAAGGGTGTTGGCCGATGGACGGTGGAGATGCTGCTGATGTTCTCTTTGGGCCGGGAGGATGTTTTTCCGGTGGATGACCTTGGGATACAGCAGGCCATGCAACGCCTGTATAGATTGCGGCCGAAGGACAAGAAGCAATTGATGCGCCGCCTGCAGCAGATCGCAGAAGGCTGGCGTCCTTACCGCACTTATGCCTGCCTGCATTTGTGGGCCTGGAAGGATGGTGCATAGGTTCAGGATGCTCAGAGGTCGAATACCTGCCTGGCCTCGCGGAAGGTCTGGCAATGGGCCTCCACGATCACTTTTACATCAGGACTGTAGCCGCCGCCCATGGCTACGGCGCAGGGAATGCGTTTGCTGCGGCAATATTCAAACACCATCCGGTCGCGGCGTTTGCAACCCTCCAGGGTCACCTTCAATTTGCCATAGCGGTCTGTTTCCAGAATGTCTACTCCGCTGAGGAAGAAGATGAAATCGGGCTGCACGCTGTTGATCAGGCGGTTCAGGTTATCGTGCAGGATGTTGAGGTAGGCTTCATCGCCGATTCCATCGGGCAGGGGAATATCGAGATCGCTCTTTTCTTTTATAAAGGGATAGTTGTGCCCGCCATGCATGCTGAAGGTGAACACGCGTGGTTCTTCTTCAAATATTTTGGCGGTGCCGTTGCCCTGGTGCACATCCAGGTCCACTATGAGCACCTGTTGCACCAGTTGGTGATGCAGTAAATAATTAGCCGCTACTGCCATGTCGTTGAGCAGGCAGAATCCTTCGCCCCGGTTGGCAAAGGCATGGTGCGTGCCGCCGGCCACATTGAGGGCCACGCCATGCTGCATGGCGGCCAGGCTGCAGTTGATGGTGCCCTGGGTGATCATCACTTCGCGCTGCACCAGCTGCCGGCTGAGGGGAAAACCAATGCGCCGCACGTGCTGCGGGGTAAGCGCCAGGTTGTTGAGGTCCTGCCAGTATTGGGTATCGTGTGTCCACAGCACCACTTCTTCCGTGCAGGGTTCCGGCGACACCAGGTTGGCAGCGGTGATGCTTCCCTCATGCAGCAGCTGACCCGGTATCAGCTCATACTTGAGCATGGGAAACCGGTGTCCTTCAGGCAGGGGATGTGCGTAAATGGGATCGTAGGCAATGTGCAGCATGGGCTCAGGCTAGCGGAATGATCTTTTGTTCGGCTATGGCAAAAACAGCATCGGCCCTTTTTGGTTTGATGGCATGGGTGCCGGTGAACAGGCTGAAGGCGGGAAGGATGCAGTGCTTTTCACTGAAGTAGAAGCAGGGCATCCGCAGGCTTTGCCGGCCCGCGCCCCGGATGCTGATGCCCGGATGGATGTGGCCGCAAATGGTGGGCAGGTCATCAGCTTCCAAAGCCCCGGGCTCATGCACAAACCGGATTTCCCTTTCCTCCCAATGATCAACACAGCCGATCTGATTTTGCTGATACCATGCTGCCGGCAGGATGTCGTGGTTGCCTTTTACCAGCAATATCTGCAGCTGCGACAGGTCTTTGCGCCAGCGGGCAAACCAGTCGAGCTCTTTATTGGCATGGCTGTGAAAGAAATCGCCCACCACCAGCAGGCGCTCCGGCCTGAAGTGTTGCAGCACGGCAAACAGACGCATCAGGTCCTGTTTCATCAGTTCCTGGGGCACGGCAATGCCGCTCTTGCGGAAATGCCCCGTCTTGCCCAGGTGGAGGTCGCTGGCTATCAGTGTTTGGGTTTCCTCCCACAGCATCACGCGCTCGCCATGCAGCCAGAAAGTATTGCCATGCCAGGAATGTGCCGTTGCCATCAGGCGGCAAATTTGGGGGATTTTGGTCAATGCTCCGGAGCCCTTGCCTGGTAGCTGGTGTACCGGGCTACAGCCTCATTCCACCACAAAGCGGAAGGCTTGCCTGATGGTTTCCCGCCGGCCGGTGCGGGTGCTGCGCAGTTCCACCATGGTGATGGTGAGCATGCTGCCACGCGGACTCTTGCGGAGGGCTTCGGCCAGTTCGTTGCCGGGCAGGGCCCCTTCGTTCACCACAGCCACATTGTTGATGGCGGCGGCAAATCGTTCTACCATATAATCATTCCAGAACCCGTCGGCGGTTTTTTCCACCATTATCTTCTGTCCGCGCTGATATCGGCCCAGCCGAATGGAACCCGGTGTATGCCCTTCCAGCAGCAGCACGGGTGCCGGTACCGCCATGGCGCGCAGCAACAGTTCTTCCCGCCCGCCTGCGTGAAATAATATAACGGTTGTAGGTCCGGGCTGCAGGGGTTTTATGAACAGGGTGTCCTGGCGCAGGGAGGCTTCACCGTCGGTATATTGAACGCCGCTGGCTTGTCCGGCAGGGGCAATAAGCAGCAGGTTTTCGATGCCGGCATAAATGATGTTGCTGCGGGCGTCGGCGTTCATCAGGTTGTGGAAGCGGAAGGTCTGGGCGCCGGCAGGCATCAGCAGAAAGGATGCCAGGCTAAGCAGGATGAGTGGTTTCATGCGGGTGAGGGGCAAAACGGTTTATGGCAGTTCAGCGCAGCCCCAGTATCCTGAAGATAGCATCTTTTTCCTGTGTGTAGATGTCCCGGGCATATTGGTGCATGGCCATCAGCAGTCCCGGATCTGTTACATCCAGTCCCAGTTGAGCCTGCTGCAGTATCGGGTACTGGCTGGCTTCATTGAAGCGGGCGTTGATGCGGTGGTATTGCTTCGGCCCCAGCACCTGCTCCACATAATACCAGGTGCTTTGCATATTGCTTTCGGTGATGAGGTCGGGCAGGTATTTGATCCACTGGATATTTCCCCAGTTGCCGCGGTTGCGCCGCTGTATCTCGGCGTGGGGAATGAAGGTGCGGTTGGCCGTGCCGCAGCCCAGGGAAAGCAGGCGCAGCGAGCGGGCGGGCAGGCCCATGCCTTTGCGCAGTCCATCGGGGTAACGATATCTTATCTGTTCGCCCTGGTGTTCGTTGATTGCAAAGGCTATGGCTGCCATAGACGGGTTGTTCATGGCCACCCCACCATCGATATGGTGCTGGTAAACGGGGAAGTAGGTGGGGCCTGCCGAGGTGCGCAGGGCCAGATCAACCAGCAGTTCGTCTTTGTCGCGCAGGTAGGAGGAATTGAAAACCACCGGCCGGTAGTTGCGGTCGCGGGTATGCGGATCAGTGGCCATGGGATCAAGGTTGAAGGCACACACCATGAGGGCCTTGTTCTTCTTCCCGAAATCCTTCTGCTGTTGCACCCAGCCCATGGTCTTTTCTCCCAGTAGTTGAGCCAGTATCTTTTTCAGGTGCTTATTGCTGTAATCTGCCTGCAGGTGCTCATCCATACCACTGATGCCGTCTATCCAGTTTTCGCTGAAGATCTCTGCCGATCGGTGCAGGTACAGTTCCACCAGCTGTGCCGGTGTGATGCCGGCCGCCAGGGCGATGCTGATGATGCCGCCCGTAGAGGTGCCGGCCAGGAGGTCAAAATGCTCTACCGGGTTGATGCCGGTGTCTTCCTGCAAGCATTGCAGCAGGGTGGCGGGAATGATGCCGCGGCTGCCGCCGCCATCTATAGCCAGTATGCGGTACATAATCCAATGGGTTGGTGTGACCCGAAAGATAAAATCCGGCCATTATTTTTACAACAGGTCTCCAAAAATCTTCCTGACATGCAAATCGTTCGTGGGGCATTGCGTATCCTCCTGCTGTTGATCC
>JALOMZ010000296.1 GCA_025455205.1 Chitinophagaceae bacterium
GCCATGGCGCCGGTTCCGCCTGTGGCAAGGCCCTGGGTGCCGTGCCCAGCTCTACCGTAGGTTATGAGAAAGCCCGCAACTGGGCCTTCCGCTTCAACAACGACGAAGCAGGCTTTGTGAACTTCCTGCTGGCCGACCAGCCCGAGCCGCCCAAGTACTTTGCCATGATGAAGAAGCTGAACAAGGTAGAGCGCCCCCTGCTCACCGAAGTGCCCAAGCTGAGCCTGCTGGATGCCACCGCTCTGGAAGTGGCCATTGAAAAAGGGGTGAAGATCATTGATGCCCGCAACAAGGCTGACTTTGCCAAGGGATTCATCCCCGGCAGCATCAATATCCAGGGCAACAATTCCTTTGCCACCTGGTGCGGCTGGTTCCTCTCCTATGATGAACCCTTCATCCTGCTGGCCGACGAATCGCAACTGGACGACCTTACCCGCAAGCTCATGCGCATAGGCCTCGATAACATCATGGGCTATATTCCTTCCACCAAAGTGTGGGAAGACCTGGGTGGCACCCTGGCCACGGCTGAAGTGATTGACATCAACCAGTTCAAGCAGCTCCAGGAAAGCAATAATATACAGGTAGTTGACCTGCGTGGCGCCACAGAATACAAGTCGGGCCATTTCAAAAAAGCCGAACATGTATTCATAGGAACGCTGCCGGCCAACCTCGAGAAAGTAAGCAAGGAAAGAAAAGTGGTAATCCATTGCCAGGGAGGCGACCGCGCCGCCATCGGCTACTCGCTGCTGGCCCGTGCAGGATACACCAATGTGGTAAATTATTCCGGTGGCGTTAACGACTGGGTGGCCAATGGCAACCCGCTCGAAAACTGAGTGAGCCCAGACTAACAGCGAAAAAAGGAGCCACCGCAAGGTGGTTCCTTTTCCTCCGCCGGATGAAAGATTACACGTGCAGCTGTTGGTCAATCAACCGGAAACAATTACCCGGATTCAGTTATTTTCAATTTCAAAATCAACAACCATGAATATCTACGAAGCAGCCAAGCAGACAGATACACTGTATGTAGACGTACGCACCAAAATGGAATATGATATGGGGCATGTGCCCGGATGCATCCACATTCCGCTGGATGAAATTCCTGCCCGCTGGAAAGAAATAGATGGCATTGGCCAGAAGCACGCCATTTTCTACTGCCGCAGCGGCAACCGCAGCGGCCAGGCAGTAATGTTCCTGAAGCAGCACGGCATTGACAATATTTACAATGGCGGCGGCCTGGAAGATGCCATGATGCTGAAGAGCATGCAGGCATAAACCTAACCTCCCCAGCTGTAAGACTGATCACAAGAACCCCTGAAACCATGACCATGAAAAAGCTCATGCCGCTGTTGCTGCTGATGACCATCGGCCACTTTGCAACAAAGGCACAATCCGGCAGCAGCCTGCCTATACACCGGGTGGTAATGCAACTCAGCAGCAACGACACCCTGGTGTGGAAAGGACTGATGAACAACCTGAAGAACATGAAAGCCGGCTGGGGCGACAGCGTGGTCATAGAAGTGGTGGCGCATGGACCTGGCATCGAGCTGCTGAACCGATCGAAAACCACGCAAGCACAAAACATCTCTAAATTCAAAGCCATGGGCATCCGCTTCTTCGCCTGTGAAAACACCATGCGGGAAAAGGGGATCCCTAAAGATGCCCTGATCACTGATGCCGAATTTGTGCGCATGGGCATTGGACATATTGTGCTGCGCCAGGAAAATGGCTGGAGTTACATAAAAACCGGATTCTGACAAACGCAACTTGCGCAGCATACAGCAAACTGGCCACCCTCATTTTCGGGTGGCCATTTTTGCGGGATGCATTTTTGCCTGCCAGCCCTCAATGGCAGCAGACTCAACAGAAAAGCAAAAGAAATGATCATGAAAAACAAACTTTTACTGGCACTGGTACTCCTTTCCGCCATTTGCTACCTGGGCTGCGGCCCCTCCAGGAACCGTAAAGACAGCGCCAACAGTACGCTCCCTTCCTTCCAGATGCTTAATTATCAAGGCACTCCCATCAACCTGCAACAATTCAAAGGCCGTAAGGTGATGGTGAACCTCTGGGCCAGCTGGTGTGGCCCCTGCCGTACCGAAATGCCCACCATTGAGCAGCTGCAGCGCTCCATTGATACCAGCAAAGGCGTCATCATCCTGCTGTCGCTCGATAACCAGCCAGACAAGGCCAGGCGTTTCCTGGAAGGCTCCACCCTGGCAAACCAGTTATACTTCCCCGATGCCTCATTACCTGAACTCTTCAATGTTCCGGGTATACCCACCACCTTCTTCTTTGATGAAGAAGGACGACTGGCACATACGGTGGAAGGCTCTACAAACTATGATGCAGATACTTACCGCAAACTCCTGCAATAAAAAAAAGCTAAGGACTGCATTTGTGTGATTTCTGGCACACAAAAGGGCTGCCAGGTCCATCATTTTTGCCATCTAAACAAAATCTCCCGGAAAAATGATGGAATTACTGAGTAAGCCCTGGCCATGGTATGTGGCCGGCGCTGTGATTGGACTGATCGTTCCCGCCCTTTTGTTGTTGGGTAACAAACATTTTGGCATTTCTGCCAACCTGCGGCATGCCTGCGCAGCCTGCTTCCCTGCAAATATCAAATTCTTCAAGTACGACTGGAAGAAAGAGATCTGGAACTTCTTTTTCGTAGGTGGCATCTTTATCGGGGCCATTGTAGCATCGCAACTGCTCTCCAATCCCGACCCCATGGTGGTAAACCCCGACCTGGTGAAGGAACTGGCCGGATACGGGCTCACAGATACCAGCAGCATGGTACCAGCCGAGCTGTTTTCCTTTGAAAGTCTTTTCTCTGTACGGGGCCTCATCATGCTGGTGGGCGGCGGCCTGCTGGTGGGCTTTGGGGCACGTTATGCCGGCGGTTGTACTTCCGGCCATGCCATCATGGGCCTCAGCGACCTCCAATGGCCTTCGCTGGTGGCTACCGTTATGTTCATGGTAGGCGGCTTTATCATGGCCAATTACATTCTGCCCTTCATCCTCGCCCTGTAAATCAATTGCTGAACCAATTTTTCATTCATTCCATTATGTCAACTTCATCCATATCCTCCACCCCGTTTGTGGCGCAGCAGGACCTGAACAAAGATTTCGAAGTACGCTCACTGGATACCATGTGCGTAAACGAGTCAAAAGCCCAGCACCCCTGGTGGTATAACTTCAAATACCTTGCAGTAGGTATTGTATTTGGTATTGTATTCGTAAAGGCGGAGATCATCTCCTGGTTCCGTATCCAGGAAATGTTCAGGCTGCAGAGCTTTCACATGTACGGCGTCATTGGCACCGCAGTTGTGGTAGGCATGATCTCCGTTTTTCTGATCAAAAGGTTCAAGGTCAAGACCATACATGGCGAAGCCATTGAGTTCCATCCCAAGAAATTCAACAAGGGTCAGATCTACGGCGGACTCATCTTCGGATTGGGCTGGGCCATGACCGGCGCCTGCCCGGGTCCTTTGTTCGCACAAATTGGCACCGGAGCCCTGGCTGTATCTGTAGTGGTACTGAGCGCCATTGCCGGCACCTGGATCTATGGCTATTTCCGGGAAAAACTGCCCCATTAACTAAAATCCGGCATCCGGTAAAATCCCGGATGCCGGATTTTTTCATCCTATTATTTCTGAAACACACTACCCCGGCTGTTTTTCCGAAATGCAGTATCTTTAAATACTGCAACCGCTGGCCGCCTGCCAGAACCGGAATGCGCCAATAACACCTGCCGCAGCATGAAAG
>JALOMZ010000297.1 GCA_025455205.1 Chitinophagaceae bacterium
CGGTATCGGCAGGCACCACCACTTCGGCATCCACCATCTTGAGCTTCTCCTTCGCCATCAGGGTCACATTGAAAAACTGCTGCTTGAGGCCTACCCAGTCTGTGGGGGTCTCCAGTTTTTCCGTGGTGCCGGTGGCAGCGGTGCTGTAGTCGTATTCTCCCTCGGTTTGGTATACCAGGCGGGTTTGGGTGCGCTCGTAGGCCACGTCTTCCTGCTGGTTGCGCACTTTAGACTGCCAGATCAGGTTGAGGGTCTGGTTGCTGAGCAGTTGGCTGGCGCCGGTGAGTTCTACGGCAGCCTCAATACGGTAGTCGTTGGGCTTCAGGGTGAAGCGGTGGGTGATGGCCTTGCCGCCGCCTGACAGCTGGTAGCTGAAGGTCTGGCTGCCATCGGCATTTTTCTGCACGGCCCCCGGCTGGAAGTAGAGTTTGGCCGACTCGGTCGACTGCCCGGGCTGGGTGTTGATGGCGTACCCGAAGTATTCCTGCGGTGTGCCGCCAATGATGGCCGGTTTGCCATCAGCACCCTTATAATTCTTCAGCTCTACGCGGCTAAGCCAGCCCCCTTTGTTGGTGAAGGTGGCCTTGAGCACTTCGTTCTCCAGCACGGTTTCCTGCAGGGTGCCCGTGGCGCCGGCTGCAAATACCCCGGCCGAGAGGGAGTCGCGCATCTGGGCCATGCGGGTGCTGTCCGCCCGCCACTGGGCTGAGTCCACCTTGGGGCGCAAGGCGGCGATGCTGTCCTCCTGCTTCTTCTTGAGCTCCATGGCGGCGCGCTGGTTGCTGCTTACATACCAGAAATAGCCCATGAAAAGCACGGCCAGCAATGAAAAACCTATGATGGTATTCCTGTCAAATCCCATAATCCTTTGTTGAAATTGAGCGGCAAAGGTAACGGCTGGGCACCAAACTGCGGGGCAAATGGTTGCCGTGCTGCCACCGGGCTAAAATAGCGCAGCCGGCCCCTGTCGGAACCGGCTGCAAACGCGCAAGCGGCTATACTCAGATCAGTTCGCTTTTCTTGATGCCGGCATGGCTGCGGCTGCCGCCTTTCGATTCGCTGAAGGCCTTGGCAGCGCCTACAAAATGCACAAAAATGGGAGCCGGGGCTTCCACAGTGCTCTTCAGTTCGGGGTGATATTGTACACCAATGAAGAAGGGATGACCGGGCAACTCTACGATCTCCACCAGTCCCGACTCGGGGTTGTGGCCGCTGAGCACCATGCCTGCCTTTTCAAAGGCTTCGGTGTACTGGCTGTTGAACTCCCAGCGATGGCGGTGTCTTTCACTGATGAGCGAGGCACCGTAGATACGATGCGCCAGGCTCTCGGGCCTGATGGCGCAGGGATAAGCACCCAGGCGCATGGTGCCGCCCATTTCCGTGATCTTCTTCTGCTCCTCCATCATATCGATCACCGGGTCCTGTGTTTGGGGATCCATCTCCGTACTGTGGGCATTGGGCAGGCCCAGTACATGGCGGGCAAACTCAATCACCGCCATCTGCATGCCCAGACAGATACCAAAGAAGGGCAGTCCGGTTTCCCGGGCATATTGAATGGCCGTGATCTTTCCCTCAATGCCCCGCTGACCAAAGCCGGGCGCCACCAGCAACCCATCGAGATGGCCCAGCTTTTCATGGGCATTGCTTTGGGTGAGGTGTTCGCTGTGGATGTTCACCACATTCACCTTGCACTCATTCATGGCGCCGGCATGTACAAAGGCTTCCAGGATGGATTTATAGGCATCCTGCAGTTCCACATATTTGCCAATGAGACCAATCTGCACGCTCGACTTGGGGTATTTGAGCTTGTCGAGAAATTCCTTCCATTTGCCCAGTTCGGGCTCGTGGTATTGGTTCACCTGCAGTTTCTTGAGGCAGATGAGGTCCAGCTTTTCCCGCATCATGGCCAGGGGCACTTCGTAGATGGTGGGGGCATCGGCCGCCTCAATAACGGCTTCGGTCTTAACATTACAGAACAGGGCAATCTTGCGGCGCAGCTCATAGCTCAGGGGCTTTTCGGTGCGGCACACAATGATATCGGGATGCACCCCTTCCTGGCTCAGCAGTTTCACGCTGTGCTGGGTGGGTTTGGTTTTAAGTTCCTTGGCTGCACGCAGGTAGGGTATCAGCGTGAGGTGCACCACCAGGCAGTCTTCCTCGGGCAGTTCCCACTGCAGCTGGCGCACGGCCTCAATAAAGGGCAGGCTTTCAATATCGCCCACGGTGCCGCCAATTTCGGTAATGACGATATCGTAGCGGCCACCTTCACCCAGCAGCAGCATACGACGCTTGATCTCGTCGGTAATATGGGGTACCACCTGCACGGTCTTGCCCAGGTAGGCGCCTTCGCGTTCCTTATTGATCACGGTCTGGTAGATGCGGCCGGTGGTAACGTTGTTGGCCTGGCTGGTGGCGATGTTCAGAAAACGCTCATAGTGGCCCAAGTCGAGGTCGGTCTCCGCACCATCATCCGTCACATAGCACTCGCCGTGCTCATAGGGGTTGAGGGTGCCCGGATCCACGTTGATATAGGGATCGAATTTCTGGATGGTCACCCGCAGACCGCGTGCCTGCAGGAGCTTGGCCAGACTGGCCGCAATAATGCCTTTGCCCAAAGAGGAGGTTACGCCCCCTGTCACGAAAATATACTTAGCCATAATAAAAAATTTCACCCATCACCTGCCAACCCCTCTGCTGGAGACCAAACAAACAAGGGATTGCGAAGTGTGGGTTTCGCCGTTAATTCAACTCAATCTTGACCGTGGGAATTCTTGTTGGTCATGCAAACTTACAGCATTCCGGTACTGTGCCAAAATACACCCTGCTACAGGCGGTGTCTTTTGTGTGAAAAATGTGGGTTATACAATTTGGGGCCGATGGTTCAAAAACCAGCAAAATCACCGAACTTGTAGCCAAAGGCAAGTCATGCAATCATACGGAACACTGGAGCCGGGAAAATATTACCTCATCCAGGAAAAAGAAGGCAGCGGCCTGGTGCTGCTCTATATTCTGATGGCCACCGACAAGGCCGTGCTGGCCGATTATGTGGACAGTGCCCGTGAGCGCCTGTGGCTGCGGAAGACAGACACCTTCCACGAACTGGTGGAAACACTGTCGGATGAGCATGCCAGCCTTTACCAGATGCTCACCTCGGAAGAAGGTGAACCTGGCACCGATCACTGGCCTGATACCGATGAAACCGAAGATTTTGACGCCTTCTGGACCAGGCAGCAGGACGACCCCGACCTGCCTTACAAGAACTGATCCGAACATTGCTCCGCTGCACTTGTTGTTGTAGCCAGATAATCAATCCATCCTAATATCCATGAAGCATTTGATGATCGGATGCCTGGCCCTACTGTGTGCCGGCACCACCCTTGCCCAGGGCAAGAAGAACAAAAAGATCAGCCTTGCTGAAACCGAAAAAGCCTGCGAGCAGTTTTCCTGCTGCGAAGAACCGGCCGGCGCCGATGGCACCGATGCCAGCTTTATGGCTGTAGCTACCACCAAAGAATTCGGCAGCATGCACCTGGAACCCCTGCCCTTTGAGCTGGAAAACCCGCTGGGCAGCATGGTACAGTATCCCTGCGCCGATGGCCAGGCTGCCCAAGGTTATATGATCAAAGCCACCCAGCCTTCCAACCGATACCTCATTGTGATCCAGGAATGGTGGGGTCTCAACGACCATATCAAAAAAGAAGCCGAGAAATACTACCAGGCCCTTGGCGGCCAGGTGAATGTACTGGCCGTTGACCTGTACGAT
>JALOMZ010000298.1 GCA_025455205.1 Chitinophagaceae bacterium
CGGCTGTAATGTTGAAAGCCTCACCCAGGATCAGCGTAATGTCTTCGAAAACACTGGTTTTCAGGCCAGTAAAGGAAACCTGAACCCTGTAAGGACCGCCGGTACGCATACCGGGAATGATGAATACGCCACCCTTTCCGGAATAGGCAGAATAAGTGGTGCCGGAAGGCTGGTGTTCGGCCCGGATGGTGGCCCCTTCAAGGGCTTGTCCCTTGGCGTCCTTTACGGTACCCGTAATCGAGCTGGTGGTTACCTGGCTCCATGCAGTGCCTGCCAATAGAACCATGGCCAGCACCGTCATCAGCTGCAGTAAATGTCTCCTCATAACAGTAGTTGATTTTTAAAAACGAGTGCAAAGATGCGGCATCGGGAGCTTTTCGCTCCCATTTTTGTTAACAATTCATGCAGAAAAGGCAAAACATAATCAACGCTTAACATAAGAAATCGTTGACTCCGGGTTTCAGACAACCCAAGATGTTGTGATGAGGCTGGGAATTGCCAGAGGACTTCATTTTAATTGGAGAAATATCTCAGCCTGGTGGCGGATTCCTAATATTATGGATTCACCTGGCCTTGGATGAACCATTTGCCGGGTAACCTTGTAGTTTTGCGGGCTAAATGCATACAATTCATGCTGGATACGATTGAAAGTGCCATTGAAGACATTCGCCAGGGCAAGCTGGTCATTGTGGTGGATGATGAAGACCGCGAAAATGAGGGCGACTTCATCTGCGCAGCCCGTACCGTAACGCCTGAGATCATCAATTTCATGACCAAATACGGCCGGGGCTTGGTTTGCGCAGCGCTCACCTCCGAACGCTGCGACGAGCTGGAACTGGTTCCTATGGTTACTTCCAACACCTCGCTGCATGAAACCGCCTTCACCGTATCTGTTGATCTGATCAGCCCGGATACCAGCACTGGTATTTCAGCGCAGGACAGGGCTAAAACGGTGCAGGCCCTGATTGACCCCAAAACCCGTCCGGCCGACCTGGGACGGCCCGGCCATATATTCCCCCTGAAAGCCAAGCCCGGAGGCGTGCTGCGCCGCACCGGCCATACGGAAGCCACCGTAGACCTTGCCCGCCTGGCAGGTTTTGAGCCGGCCGGCGTATTGGTGGAGATCATGAATGAAGACGGCACCATGGCCCGCCTGCCCCAGCTGATGGAGATTGCCCGGCAGTGGAACCTCAGGGTCATTTCCATTGCCGACCTGATTGAATACCGGCTCAAACAGGATTCGCTCATTGAAGAGATTGTTAGGGTTAATATGCCCACCAAATACGGGCAGTTCACCATGGTGGCATTCCGCGACAAGAGCAACGACATGGAGCACCTGGCCATCATGAAAGGGCAATGGCATAAGGAAGAGCCGGTGCTGGTGCGGGTGCATAGCAGCTGCTTTACAGGCGATATACTGGGTAGCCTGCGCTGCGACTGCGGCGATCAGCTGGCCTGCGCCCTCCAGAAGGTGGAGGCGGCCGGCAAGGGCGTGATCCTCTATATGAACCAGGAAGGACGTGGCATTGGCCTGGTGAATAAACTGAAGGCCTACAAACTGCAGGAGCAGGGGGCCGATACCCTGGAAGCCAACCTCATGCTGGGCCTGCCCGCCGATGCCCGCGACTATGGGGTAGGGGCACAGATACTCCGGCACCTGGGGGTTACCAAACTGCGACTGATGACCAATAATCCGAAAAAGCGCGTTGGCCTCATGGGCTATGGGCTCGAGATTGTGGAGACCGTTCACCTGGAAGTCCCCTCCAACCCGCACAACCATGATTACCTGGTGGCCAAGCGCGACAAGATGGGGCACGAGCTCGAATTAGCGCCCCAAAACCAGCCATAGGAGCAGAAGCCATTCAACTGTTAAGCATGATGGACCCTCGGCAGGGTCCATTTTTTATTGGCTTAGATTTGGCATATGAACCGTTCATGCTTTCTTTCAGTTCCCGGCCTGCTGACGCTGTGGTTGCTGCTTTGTAGCAACGCATTGCGGGCGCAGGATGCATCGCGCGGATGTACAGACCCGCAGGCACTGAATTACCAGCCTGATGCCGTTTATGGAGATGGTTCCTGCCGGTATTCCGCCACCAGCTACCAGCCGGAAAGGCTTTTTAAGCTGCCAAAGGCACTGAAGGAAGTGAGCGGCATGGTTTATTGGAAAGGGTATATTGTGGCGCTTAATGATGGAGGTAACCCAGCCTGGCTTCACCTGGTTGATACCGGCACAGGTAAAGTGAAGCAGGTGGTGATACTGGATGGTGCTGCCAATGCAGATTGGGAGGACATAACGCAGGACAGCACCCATTTCTATATCGGAGATTTCGGAAATAATACGGCAGGCAACCGCACCAACCTGCAGATCATCAAGGTGCCCAAGGCTGCCATTGGCGCAGGCGATACAGTGCGCGTGGCGGCAGAGGCGATGGAAAGCATCCGTTTTGCATATGCCAACCAGCACGACTTCTCACCACAGGCGCCCAACAGCACCCGCTTTGACTGCGAGGCCATGGTATGGCTCGACGGGCAGTTGCACCTCTTTTCCAAGAACTGGCAGGGAGGATATTCCGTGCACTATACCCTGCCCGATCAGCCGGGCAACCACCTGGCACAACAATTGGATAGCCTGGATACCGGAGGCTACCTCATCACCGGAGCAGACGTTGCCGGCCCTGGTCGGCTGGCCTTTACCGGGTATACCAAAAATGGGCGTTGTGCCATGATGCTGGTATTCGGGTTTGAAGACCCGTACCGGATGTTTGACCAGGGTAACAAACGCCTCATCCAGCTCCCGGGTGTGTTGAGCACAGGCCAACTGGAGTCGATTAGCTTCTACAACCCCTCGGCTGGCTGGCTGGCCAGTGAAGCCTTTAAGAAGGGAAAATTTAAAAAGAAGCAGCAGCTGATGCGTTTCAACTGGGAGGAATGGGTGGGACCAGGCATATATCCTGTGCAACATTAGTGTGGCGGTGCGCTATTACCATTGCATTGCAATCAGGGACCTGGACAACTTTTATGATTGCTGTTTTATCCTTTGCTGCTTTGGCAGGTGGCATTGGTTTTTAGGCTAGCTTAGCCCCTCCTAATTTACCATCATACAATGGCTATACAATATCGTTCTGTTATCACCGGCACAGGTGCCTATATTCCCCGGGGCATTAAGACCAACCTCGATTTTACGGTCCACAATTTTTATGATGAACATCATCACCGTATTACAGCCCCCCCGCTGGAGGTGGTGAATAAGTTTCAAAACATTACCGGCATTGAAGAACGTCGCTATGCCGATGAAGACATCAATGCTTCAGACATGGCCACCCTGGCAGCGCGCGAAGCCATAGCCCATAGCGGCATTAACCCCGAAACGCTTGACCAGATCATTGTGGCGCACAACTTCGGCAATGTGCTCAAGCATACCATTCAAACGGATGTGGTTCCTTCGCTGGCCAGCCGGGTAAAGCACCAGCTGGGCATTACAAACCCTGCCTGCGTGGCCTATGATATCATGTTCGGATGCCCGGGATGGGTGCAGGGGCTTATTCAGGCTGATGCTTTCTTCAAGGCGGGCATTGCCAAGAAAGCCCTGGTGATAGGAACGGAAACACTCAGCCGGGTAATTGATTCCTATGACCGCGACAGTATGATCTTCAGTGATGGGGCCGGCGCTTGCGTAATGGAATACCAGGCGGTTGAGGAAGACGGCCCTGGCATGCTCAGCGCCAGCGTGGCTTCCCATTGCGTGGATGAA
>JALOMZ010000299.1 GCA_025455205.1 Chitinophagaceae bacterium
CGGAATGGCAATGTCTGCCGCGGTGGGATCGTTGGCTGTATCCCCGTTGTGAAACCGCTCCACAAAGATCTGGTACCAAATGGCATCGCCGGCCCAGGCTGGTGGGGCGTCAAATGGGGTGGGCGTTGTCTTCTCACTCGTCTGGCAGGCCATGAAGAACAACAGGGAGGCAGCCAACAGGTAACGCAGCATAACTATTGATTTTGCCGGAAAATAAGGCAAAAGATGCCGCAGAAAGTATGACAAAAACCCATTGTTTGGCGTGGCACATGAAATGGTATGGCAATTTGCACGGTCTCGGATTTGCCCCCGCTCCATGAAATCTGCCATGAAGAGATTTCAAGAGGAAGAGCATCCCCTGCTGCAAAATGAAACAGGTGCTTCCCCTGCGGGCGCACCTGTTCCCTGTGCCGGCCTCAGGCCGGCGTCATTATTGGTCTTCTTCAAATCACCATTTCAACTCCAGTTTGTTATTGTTGCGGTCTATGTCGGCCAACCTCCGTGAGGGATCAATTTCCACACTCAGGATCTCTGTGAGGCGCCTTTTGCTGGTTATCACCATTTCGCGGTGCGTCCAGCGCTGCGCGGGATACACGGTGCGGGGCAGGCTGTCTTCAGCAGGCTTTTCAGCATACATCAGGTTGAGGGGAACATAATGATGCTCCCGGCTGCCGTCGCGAAACTGAATGGTCACATCCACGGGCATGGGCATCTCCCCTTTTCGTTCAATCCTTACATGAGTGCCTTCCTCATTCATCCACAGGCTGTCGATGGCATAATCGATGGTCTTGGTGGTATACATCCAATATTCCTTGTACCAGTCGAGTTCCACGCCGCTGGTCTTTTCGGCCACCCGGATAAAATCGTTGGGATTGGGGTGTTTGAACTTCCAGGTATTGTAATAGTTCAGCAGTGTTTTGTGCAGCAGCGAATCGCTGATGATATAGCCCAGCTGTCCCAGGAATACGGCGCCTTTGCTGTAGGCCGCAGCACTGTAAGCATAGTTGGTGGCGAAATGATCGGCATGGGTGCTCATGGGTTCTTCAAACTTGCTGCGTGCCAGGGCTATATAACCGCGATAATCTCCCTCCAGGGCAAAGCTGCTGTCGCCGCGCAGCCAGTGGGCGGTGAGGCTTTCGGCATAACTGGTAAATCCTTCATCCATCCAGGCGTAGAGGCTTTCATTGGTGCCCATGAGGTGCTGGTACCAGCTGTGCATCCATTCGTGTATGGCGGTGCCCAGGGAATGGCTTTTTATAAGGGTAGCCATGGCGTATTCCATGCCGCCGTCGCCCCCTTGTATGAAGCTGTAATCGGTCCAGGGATAGGCCCCAAAATGTTCGCGGATGAACGGATAGGCGCGGGCACATTCGTTGGCGGTATTCACCCAATTGCTGTCCTGCGGGTTATTGCTCTTAAAGATGAAGTGCAGCAGGGGACCACCATCTGTTTTGCGGGTGATGTGCTGGTATGACGGATCGGCCGCCCACACAAAATCGTGCACCTTCTGGGCCTTGAACCGCCAGGTTCTGTTGGCGCCTCCGGTGTTGCGGAGGGGTGTTCCTTCGCGGTCGTATCCCCATCCAATTTCTGCCGCATTCTGCAGCACCCCGCTGGCGCCGAGCTTGTAGCTTTTGTCCAGCGTGATCTTTACATCGTAATCTCCCCATACGCCATAAAACTCCCGGGCGATATAAGGATTGGCCGTCCAGCCGGTATAGTCGTATTCGGCGATCTTGGGATACCATTGGCTCATGCTGAAGCGCACGCCTTCGGCGTTATCGCGTCCACTGCGCCGTATCTGCACCGGTACCTGGGCTTCAAATGCCGTTTGGATGGTTACCGTTTGCCTGGGAAGGATGGCTTTGGGCAGTTCGTATTTCACAATGGTCTCGTATTCCTTGCCCACCAGTGCCAGGCCGTTCATAGTGATCTGCGTGATGCGGCAATAGCCGGTTTCAGATGGCTGCAGCTTGCTGATCCGGTCGCGTACGCGGGCGTCCCAGTCCAGCCTGTCGCTCCCATCGCGGTTGCGGCCCACCACCTTGTTGCCCAGTTCACGGCTCCGCACGTCCATGCTGCTATTGGGCTGAAATGCATTCCAATAGAGGTGGAAGTATATCTCCCGCAGGGTGTCGGGCGAGTTATTGGTGTAGGAGATCGTTTGCTTGCCGGTGAGCAGGTTGGTTTGCACATCCAGCTTCACGTCCATGACATAGGCCACCTGCTGCTGCCAGCGGTCGGGTTGGGCAATGGCTTTACCAGCCATTCCCACAGTCAGCACCAGGATTGTGCATAAGATTCGGTTCATTACAGTCCTCAGGTTTATAAATTTTGACAAATTAAGGTTCCAATCCGCTTCAAACCATCAAAAGCTGCCTCATGGGTACTGTTAAATCGGTAGATGAACAAGCCTTTGTGAGTTATTATCTCGAAAGGTATTCAGACGATGAAATGCGCCTTCGCAGCCGCAGTTTCTATGAATGGATGAACAGCCGGCGCTCGGTGCGGCATTTCAGCCCGGATCCCATCCCCCGCGAAGTGATTGAGCACCTGATCCTTACGGCTTCGGCAGCGCCCAGTGGTGCCCACCGCCAGCCCTGGAACTTTTGCGTGGTAACCGATCCCGACACCAAGCGCCGCATACGAATAGCAGCCGAAGAAGAGGAATATGAGAGCTATCACGGCCGCATGAGCGAGGAATGGCTGAAGGACCTGCAGCCCCTGGGCACTGACTGGCATAAGCCTTTCCTGGAAATTGCACCGGCATTGATTGTGGTTTTCAAGAAGAGCTGGGACCAGGAGGAAGATGGCAGCCGGCACCAGAACTACTATGTGCAGGAAAGTTGCGGCCTGGCCGTGGGATTCCTGCTGGCAGCCATTCATCATGTGGGCCTGGTGGCGCTCACCCATACCCCTTCGCCCATGAATTTCCTGAGCCAGATCCTCCAGCGCCCCGATAACGAGAAGCCTTTTCTGCTGATACCTATCGGGTATCCCGCGCCGGGTTGCCAGGTGCCCAACCTTAGGCGCAAGCCGTTAGAAAAAGTGATGGTTTGGTATTGACAAGTTTGAGGTTTGAGGTTCGAAGTTTGAGGCTCAGACCATTGGTTGTTTTTGGTTTGTGGCTTGTGGTTCATAAAACTAAACTGCATCACATGCACGCTACCGGCTTTATTTGATGAGCCGGCGAGCACTAAGAACCAAAAACAAAAAACCAAAAACAAAAAACTCCCCAATCACCCCTTGCCCCCCACCACAATAACGATCTCCCCTTTAACTCCTTTGGAGCGGAAATGGTCGGCCACTTCCTGCAAAGTACCGCGCTTAGTTTCCTCGAATTTTTTGGTAAGTTCCCGGCTAACGCTGCAGGGCCGGTCGGCCCCGAAATAGGCAGCCATTTCATCCAGGGTTTTCACCAGGCGCATGGGGCTTTCATAAAACAGCATGGTCCTTTCTTCCTCGCTCAGGCGGGTAAGCAGGGTATGGCGACCCTTTTTGAGGGGCAGGAAACCTTCAAAAACAAATCGGTTGGTGGGAAGGCCGCTGTTCACCAGGGCGGGTACAAAGGCGGTGGCACCGGGGAGGCACTCAACCGCAACATTGTGGCGCAGGCATTCACGTACCAGCAGAAAAGCCGGGTCACTGATGCCCGGGGTGCCGGCATCGGTCAGCAGGGCCATGGTGCGGCCGGCCTGCAGCTGCTCCACCAGGTGTTGCAGCACTTTATGCTCGTTGTGCTGGTG
>JALOMZ010000300.1 GCA_025455205.1 Chitinophagaceae bacterium
CATCCACAGCCTCAACCAGGAAGGCATCCGCGGAGCCCTGGAAGTGATGCTGTTCAACTCCTCGGAGGGGTGGTTTGAGGAGCAGGGGCCGGTTACCGTAACCATTTCGGGCTCGTTTAGCGGGCGGTTCAGTGATCCTTCCAGCAGTATGCGCACCGGTGGCTAACCAGCCTCATTTGGGTGACTGTTTGGCGGCAGACGCTTAAAATGACCGGAAGTATTGATGCAAGATGCAAGTGGGATCAAACTTATGCATCTTCCCCACTGTGCAAGGGAGATATGCCAAGGTATCTTCTTTGGCAAAATCAACCAGATAGAACAGCACTTTTCTCAAAAGTCCGTTTAACCCACATGTCACTTAGCATGTACGAGGAGCACTAAGAGAAATGCTGAAAAATCGTCTGTTGTGGCCGCTGTACTTGCCTTTTGCCTTGCCTGGTTAAGCATGCATCAGTCCTTTTTGAGATACACGCTAAAGTCCATCCTTTCTGATCAGCAATTCAACACCGGAGGCTGTTTGCAGTGAAGCGCCTGGCTCCAGGGTAACCCGCTTTGCCCATCCGTTGGACTGCAGCTGCACCACATGCCCCGCACTCACCACCACGGAATCCAGGTATCCGGGCACGGTGCCGGTGCTCCAGGTGGCAGGCTGGTGCCAGGAACCCGACTGCACGCTTCTGAAAACCAGCGGACCCTGTGCGGCTGCATACTGCAGGGCAAATCCCGGCCGCGTGGTGGCGCCGTCTGATTTGAAACGCACCGTCATCTTTCCGCTGGAAGCTACCATGGTCGCCGGCAACTGGTTGCCTGTCCATGCGCCAAGCAGGGGCGCTGAGGTATCATTCCCATTGTGTACCCAAAGACTGTCGTATCCCTGTTCCAGGTCAAACGACTGGAATGAGAATTGGAGGTAATCAGCCGATGCAGGTGCAATCGTGAAAATATACCGGCTGTTGTTGACATAGTTTCCCAGGGGCCCACCCATATCATACAGCACATTGGATGGAGCGGCCACTGCACACTGTGTGAGGTTGGCATTCACCAGGTTCCAGCAATCGGCATAGCCTGCATCGTAGCCCAGACGCCACACGGCCACACCGGCCAGGCCGCGCTGCCAGACGATATCGTATTTGCGCTGCAGGCTGATGGTGTCGTCAATGAAATGCTGGTTGGGCGCCCCATTGATATCGTTGAAGCAGTGGTATGCGTTGAAAGTGTAATTGTCGCGGAGGGTGTTGGTATAATACCCGTTGCTGTTCTGCCGGAATTCAAAATAACGCGGGGCACTGGGCGAAGCCGCGTCACCCGTTGCCGGGATTGTGCAGCCACTGGTGGTCTTCCACCGCCTGCCATAGTAAGGCATTGCCAGCAACACTTTCTCCGCAGGCACATAACGCAGCAGGCTGTTGAGGTCATTGGCCACAAAGCCATGGCCAAATGGATCTCCCGCAGCCAGGGGAAAGGGATAGGTGGGTCCCACAGGCCCTGGATACTTCTGGCTGCCCCAATAATAATCGTAGCCCATGAGAATGAACAGGTCTACATAGGGCAGCAACTGTGTATGCATGGTACCGGCACTGCCAAAACTGCCCTGCAGGTCGATGCTGATCTCCGCATTGGGCTTTGCTGCTTTAAGCTGGCTGTGCAGGCTGCCCATGAAACTGACGAATGTATTCAGATAAGTGGAGGTGAGTCCGCTTCCCTCAAAATCGATATTGATACCGTCGGCACCATTCACCGCCGCTTCCTGCACCAGCCTGCTCACCAAATTGGCCTGGGCGGCCGGGCTGCCAAAGAAGGTGCTGAACTCGGTAGTGCTGTTGAACAGCGTAACGCACAGGCTTACCCGCACGTTGTTGGCCCGGGCTGCCAGCACGGTAGCATCCGTGTACCAGGTGGCCATTTGTGTATTGTTGATGGGATCACCTGTGGAAGGTTGCACCTGGTAGGAGAAGTAAGAGAGGTCGCTCATCAGGTTCCATTGGTAGGAACTGCTGCTGGTACCAATGGCATGCCAGCCAAAGAAACGCTTGTTCAGGGTGCAGGCATTCTGTTGCAACAAGGCCGGAGCCTTCACCTTCGGCGGACAATCGCCATACCAGGCGCAGCGCAGGCTGTCCCATAGAGCCACCGGATAGGCGGCCAGTTGCTGCTGCCGCTTCACTTCCTCACTGGTTTCGGAAATCCATTCCTGCGCGCTGGCCAGCATGGCAGTACTAAGAAGACAAGCCAAAATCCTAATCCTTAGATGCATATGCGTAAATGTCGGAAAAAATCATGGCCCCTGCCCTGCCTCGGGTTTGAATGGCTGTAGTACTTCATAACTGTCGCTACCTGCTGTATCTACCATTGCCGGCAATCATTATCTTCCCGCCTTATGCAACAGAAGCAATACGGAATTTTCTCGCTGCCCGTGATTGTGGGTGCCCTGGGATTCTTTGTAGACATATACGATCTTTTGCTCTTCAACATCGTGCGCCGTTCCAGTTTTCGCGACCTGGGCGTGGCAGAGGATGCCATGAAGGATATAGGCGAAAGCATCATCAGTTGGCAGATGATCGGCCTCACCATCGGCGGCATCCTATGGGGCATCATGGGCGACAAGAAAGGACGCAAGAGCGTATTGTTTGGCTCCATTCTGCTGTACTCGCTGGCCACCATCGCCAACGGCTTTGTGCAAACGGTGGACCAGTACACCTGGCTGCGCTTCATTGCCGGCCTGGGGCTGGCCGGCGAACTCGGTGCCAGCATCACCCTTACCAGCGAGTTGCTGCCCAGGGAGAAGCGTGGCATAGCAGCGGCCATCATTGCCACCAGCGGCGTGCTCGGCACCATCACCGCTTACTTTGTGCACTACCTGAGTGGCGAAGACTGGCGACTCTGTTATTTTATTGGCGGCGGCATGGGCCTGGCATTGTTGTTTCTGCGGGTGGGTGTGCTCGACAGCCGGCTTTACGATGCCACCAAACACGCCCATGTGCAAATGGGGAATTTTTTCATGTTCTTCCGCAGCCGCGAAAGACTGCTCCGCTACCTGCGTGGCATCTTCATAGGCCTGCCGGTGTGGTATGTGATTGGGGTAATGATCAGCTTTTCAGACGAATTTGCCCGTCGTTTCGGCATTGAAGGTTTCGACCAGCCCAAGGCATTGATGCTGCAGTATGTGGCCCTGGCCTTTGGTGATATGGGTGCCGGCCTGCTGTCCAATTACCTGCGCAGCCGTCGCAAAACCCTGATGATCTACTACGGCATCCTCGCTGTGTTCATGGTGTTGTTCTTTGCGCTGAAAGGCGGCGGCAATGCCTTCAACATGTATGCCATATGCATGGGACTCGGCTTCGGCTCGGGTATCTCTGTGGTGTATATCACCATGAGCGCCGAGCAGTTTGGCACCAACCTGCGGGCCACGGCCGCCATCTCCATACCCAACCTGGTGCGGGGATTCCTGCCCCTGATACTGCTGCTGTTCCAGTTTTTGCGCAGCGAAAAAGTATTGAATAACTACGTGACCGCCGCCTGGGTAACCGGCATCATCATTGTGGCGCTGGGTTTCTGGTCGGTATTGAAAACAGCCGAAACATTTGAAAAGGAACTGGACTACCTGGAGCATTGACCTGCAGGCAGCGAACCTCAGCGCAAGAGGCTGCTTCGCAGGGCGGTGATGGAAAAATTCCGGAAACTGCCTTCCCTTGCTATACCCTGTAGCTGTAATTGGTGGTACTGGTATTCCGGGAAGAACA
>JALOMZ010000021.1 GCA_025455205.1 Chitinophagaceae bacterium
TCTTACTGTTAACATAAATTGAGTCCCTTCTTAAACAACTTCAGGTGCGAGAGAAATAATCTTTAAGTAATTTTTCTCGCGCAATTCTCTGGCGATAGGCCCGAAAATCCGGGTGCCCCGCGGCTCTCTTTCATCATTGATGACAACACCGGCGTTGTCGTCAAAACGGATATAGCTTCCATCGGGCCGACGGACCGTCTTTTTGGTGCGAACTATGACCGCCTTAACCACGTCGCCTTTTTTAACTACTGACATTTTAATTTTTTTAGTGAATATGCAAGGTAACCCTAAGATTGGGTATTGCAAGCCGAAAAGTGGATATTGCAGTGTTATGACGCAATTGCAACAAAAAATTAGGGTCCTTGCCTCCCTGCTGTTGCTGGCAAGCCTGGCATGGGGCCAACCCGTGAATAAACCGAAACCGGGCATCCGCACGGGTGCCGAGCGTATGGATAGCTACCTGCCCCTGCTGAAAGGCAAGCGGGTGGGCCTGTTTGCCAATCAGACCACCGTAGTGGGCAAAGCCAACACGCACCTGGTGGACAGCCTGCTGAAACGAGGTATCCTGGTCACTAAAATTTTCTCGCCCGAGCATGGCTTCCGGGGCACGGCAGATGCCGGGGAAAAAGTGGGCAATATGGTGGATTCGGCCACCGGCATTCCCATCATTTCGCTGTATGGATCCAAGCGGGCCCCGTCCCCGGAAGATATGCAGGACCTGGATGTGATGGTGTTTGACGTACAGGATGTAGGACTCAGGTATTATACCTATATCAGCAGCCTGGAGGCATACATGAATGCCTGCTTCGAAAACGCCAAACCCCTGCTGGTATTTGACCGCCCCAACCCCAACGGTTTCTATGTTGACGGACCGATTTTGGAAACCCCATTCCGCAGTTTTGTGGGCATGCAGCCCATAGCCATGGTGCATGGACTTACCATGGGTGAGTATGCTCAAATGCTGGTGGGAGAAAAATGGCTTAGCGACAAAGCGAACCAATACATGCAGCGGGTGAAAAACCTGAAACCTATTGCAGATACGCCATTCCATTTCATGATCATCAAAAACACCGGCTATACCCATAAGGATTACTATGCCCTGCCGGTTCGGCCCAGCCCCAACCTGCCCGATATGCAAAGCATACTGCTCTACAGCAGTACCTGCTTTTTCGAAGGCACAGAAGTAAGCCTTGGCCGAGGCACGCCCACTCCATTTCAGTTCTATGGCCACCCTTCTTTTCCAGACACGCTGTTCAGCTTTACGCCGGTGAGCATGTTTGGCAGCAAAACGCCCCCGCTGCAGGACAAGCGCTGCTATGGCCACGACCTGCGGCACGAGAAGATCGACATCACCAAACCAAAATGGCGCCAGATCCAGCTCAGCTACATCATGAATGCATACAAGTTGTTCCCCAACAAAGACAGCTTCTTCCTGCGTCCCAAAAAGAACAACCCGCAATGGCAGGATTATTTCTTCAACAAGCTCAGCGGCAACTACACCCTCATGTGGCAGATCATGAATGGCAAGAGTGAAGCTGAAATACGCAAGAGCTGGCAACCCGGCCTCGCCAAATACAAGGCCATGCGAAAGAAATACCTGCTCTATCCCGACTTTGAATAAGGTAAGCATATGTTAATGAAGGATTTGCCGTTGGCAGCCCAGGAATTTGGAATTTGATTTTTTGGAATTTCCCCATCCCATTTTCCTTCTTCCTTTCATTTTTCAGCATTTTTGCCGCCATGACCCAGCATTCCTACCCCCGCATTGTGTTTATGGGAACCCCTGAATTTGCTGTTGCCTCCCTGGATGCATTGGTGCAGGCTGGTTACCCTGTGGTGGCGGTAGTGACGGCTCCCGATAAACCTGCCGGCCGGGGCATGAAGTTGCAGGAGAGCGCGGTAAAGAAATATGCGCTCGACAAGGGCATACCCATATTGCAGCCGGAGAAACTGCGCAATCCGGCATTCCTGGATGAACTGAGATCCTATCACGCAGACCTGCAGGTGGTGGTGGCCTTCCGCATGTTGCCGGAAGTGGTATGGAACATGCCCCCCATGGGCACCATCAACGTGCATGGCAGCCTGCTGCCCCAGTACCGCGGCGCCGCACCCATCAACTGGGCGGTAATCAATGGTGAAACCACCACCGGAGTCACCACTTTCAAGCTGCAGCATGCCATCGACACCGGCCATATCCTGCTGCGCGACAGCATGCCCATTGGCGAAAATGAAACGGCCGGTGAGGTCCACGACCGCATGATGCACCTGGGAGCGGACTTATTGGTGAAAACGGTGCAGGCACTTGCAGAAGGCAGCATGGTGGAAATGCCGCAGGAACTGCCGGAAGACCCGGCTCTGCTGAAACATGCCCCCAAGATATTTACTGAAACCTGCCGTATCGATTTCAACAAGCCATCAACGGCGGTGCATAACCTGATCCGGGGCTTGTCGCCCTTTCCCGGGGCATTTACCCAGTTGGATGGCCGCACGCTGAAAATCTACCGCAGCAATTGTGAAGCAGCCAGCCATCAGCTGGCGCCGGGCACCGTTCAAACAGATGGAAAGACCTGGCTCCGCTTTGCCACACCGGATGGATTTGTTTATGCCCTGGAAATTCAGATGGAAGGCAAAAAGCGCATGCCGGTGGATGCCTTTCTCCGCGGTTACCGGGTTCAGTCTGCCGTATAGGGCACATGGCCACCCGGCAGTGTTTTTCAATAACTGATCTCAACCTCAAACTCGGTTTCATCCCATATATCCAGGGCGGCACAGGCTGCATTGTTCAGACGGGCCAGCAAAGGCTTCTCCCTTTTCACATCTGGCAGGGGCGACACTACTTTGGCATAGATGAAAGAACCGTTTTGCATATTGGTCACCTTAACCACCTTACCCAGTTCCACCCCATTGATCAGGAGGTAGAATTTGCCGTCGTACCAGCCGCCAAAACTTTTGAAATTGCCCACTTTGCCGGTTGTTTTCACCTGCGCCGGCTCACGAAACTCTGTGGCATAGTAACCGGCACCGCTGTATGGAGCAACCGTGCCAGTTTCCCTGGCTGCTGAATCAGCTACAGGCATGGGTGGCTTGCCGGCTGCCGCTGCGGTATCTGCAGCAGCCACCGCCGGCAACGCAGTTTTGTCCAAAACCCCTTCGCCCGCAAACAAGGATGCGGGCAGAAATCCCACTTTCACAGATTTGCCTGCAGCAACGGCCTCCAGCTGCGGATTCATCTGCTTGATCAGGTAAGGGTTCAGGTTTCCGAAATAGCTTCCGATCTTCTTGAAATTGTCCCCTTCCGCTGCAGTATACACTACGGTAACACAAGCTGGTTCGCTGCACTGCATCAACAGGGCATCTTTTATGGTAACAAATACAGTATCGTCATCAATAGGAGCAGAAGCGGAATCCTCCGGTCTGCTGTTCAACAGCAGAAAAGTAGCTTCATCCATTCCGAAACGCTTATACACCTCATAGGAGCTCTCCGTATCAGATAACCGGTATTTCACCACAGGCAGCCCCTGCTGCAACGTAACCTCACAAAAATGGGGATTTTACCCCGGATGAAACCTGTCTTCAAACAGGATGCCGGAATCATGACCGAAGGCGCCACTCCATCGGATAATAATTGTTAATTCTGTTGCCCAGGTGCTTTAACCATCCCAGCGACAGGCCTTCGAAGGATGCCAGCTGCCATCCTTTCCGGTCAGATGCGGGCAGCTGGGTTTCGCGGCGCAGGTATTGTAGGGCCTCCTCCCGCGACAGCACCAGGCGCGGCATGGATGGGTGCACCAGCGTACTCATGGCCAGTGCATGATCGGGCTGCAATCCATTGCGCTGCCACTCGCCCAGGCACACACCGGCTTTACGAATGTGCAGGGCGGGCTGCAGTTGCCTGAACAGGTCGAGGGCATTGGGGGCCATGGCGTAGAGGGTGTCTTTGTGGCGGTAATACGCCAGGTCATGGTTATCCGCTATCCAGTCGTTGCGTAATGCATCCACGGGGATCTGCATCTTGTTCATCGCCGGCACCCTTGGCCGCCAATGGCCTGCTGCGTCCTTCTTACGCATTATGGATAGGAAGAATCCTTCGCCCTGCAGCAAATGGGGATAGAAACGGTATCCGAAAGCCCCGGAGCGGGCAGCCTCCACTTGCTGAATATGCCATGATTCAGGCAGATCAAGCTTTACCGGCTCACAGGCAAACTGGCTACACATCCAGTCAAGCATCTCCTCGTTTTCCTCCGGCGAAAAGCTGCAGGTGGTGTACACCAGCCATCCGTGCTCTTTGAGGGCCGGCCATATATCGGACAATATGCGTTGCTGGCGGCGGCTGCATTGCAGCACCACCTCCGGGCTCCATTCCTGCATGGCCTGTGGCTCGCGGCGAAACAAGCCACTGCCGGAACATGGCGCATCCACCAACACCAGATCAAACAAGCCCTCCAGGGCACTGAAATCAGCCGGGTCGTTCTGGGTGACCATGCTGTTGTGATGTCCCCAGCGGGTTATGTTTTCCAGCAGAATGTTTACCCTGGCACTGATAACCTCATTGCTTACCAACACATCGTCTGCCCGCAGCAAGGAAAGCAGGTGGGTTGATTTGCCGCCCGGGGCGGCACAAAGATCAAGTACCCGTAAAGGTTCCCTGGCAGCCGGAACCACCTGCTGCCAAACGGCATGCAGGGCCATGCTGCTGGCTTCCTGCACATAATAGGCGCCGCCATGCCAGTTCGGATCGTGGGCAAAAAAAGGCCGCTCCGGCAGGTAAAATCCGGTGTCGCACCAGGGAACAGCCTTGCTCTGCGCAAATAAATTTCCGATACCATCAACCTTCAGCGGATTGATCCTGATGGAAGTAGGCGCCACGGAGTTGGCATGCACTCCCTCGAAGGCCGGGAGGTCCAGCCCCGGAAGGGTACCCAGTTTTTCTATCAGTGGCAGCGGCAACATCAGGCAGCAGAATTTAACGGCGATGCAGCGAAATTATCCCAATTACCCTCTTACTTTGAATTGGTACACCCGAAACCAAAAATTTCAGCGGTATGGAGCGGCGGATAGATACAGGACCACAACAGTTCAAGTACCAGGTAACCATTTCTTTCGACATGGACGACCAGTTCATGTCGCTGGTGCCGCCCCATCGTACCTATATCAACTACCTGATCAACAAAAACATCATTGACAGCTACACCGTCAGCCTGGAGAGTATGCGCAGCTGGATTGTTATGAACGGCAGCTCCAAAACGGAAGTGATGCAGGTGCTTGAACGGTCGCCCCTGTTCAAATACTGGACAGTGGAAATAGACGAATTGTATGTGGTGGACGGTCAGCCGTACCGCCTGCCCGCCCTGCAGCCCAACTGATCTCCCTACTTTTTTTGGCAATCCTGAAAAAAAATTTTGCAGATACAAATCGACTCCTATTTTTGCACTCCCAATCGCAAAAAAAGGGAGCATAGCTCAGCTGGTTTAGAGCATCTGCCTTACAAGCAGAGGGTCCTTGGTTCGAATCCGAGTGCTCCCACTAAAGAAAATAAAAGCTACCATTCCGGTAGCTTTTGTTTTTTTGCCTGATGCCATTTCCGCCCAGCATACAAAGAATAGACCAGCACCTGCTGGAACTGGTGAACAAGTCCTGGAGCCATGCCTGGCTGGATGGTATTGTTCCGTGGTTCCGCTATCAGCAATTCTGGTATCCGCTGTATCTCTTCCTGCTGGTATTTATGCTCACCAACTTCGGGAAAAAGGCCTGGTGGTGGGTGGCAGGATTTGTAATCACGGTGAGCGCTTCAGACAGCATCAACAGTCGCCTGGTGAAAGCCCTGTTCGAGAGAACGCGGCCCTGCAATGACCCGGATGTATTGCCCTATATCACCCTGCGGGTTACTCATTGCTCCGGCGGATACAGTTTTACTTCCACGCACGCCGCCAATCATTTTGCCATGGCCATGTTTGTATTCCTTACCCTGTTGCCGCTGTTTGGGGTGCGCAGGCTCTGGTGGGTATTTGTATGGGCGGCCCTGGTGGCTTATGCGCAGGTATATGTGGGCGTGCATTATCCCTTTGATGTGATGGGCGGCGCGCTGGTGGGCCTGCTTATAGGCGGAATCACCGGGTGGTGGATCAGGAAAATACATCCGCTGCAGCCCTTGCACTGATCTGCACGCTGCTCCTGTGATACATCATCCATTGTGACTTACGGCCGACGGCACCAGCCTGCCTCCGGTATCATTTCCCCTGGCGCCTTCTTCATGGTATTCGGCATCCTGGTTCACCCTCCACAGGTCGTACACCGGCCGGCCGGCCACGATATTCTTCACCGCCAGCATGGCGGTCATCATGCTGTGATCCTGGTTATTGTACTTATGCATGCCATTACGACCTACCAGCATCAATCCGGGTAGTTTATCTGCTTCTTCCCGGATGATATTCAGGTGATCCTGATAAAACTGATCGTATACCGGGTAGGCCTTGGGTTGCCTCACCACATAACTATCCTTTACATCCCCCGGTTGGGCCAGGCCTATTTTTTCCAGTTCAGCCACTGCCAGTTGGGTAAGCTTTTCATCGGAAGCACTCCACAGGCCATCCCCTTCAAAACAGAAGTATTCCAGCCCGTAGCACACCATGCCTTCTTCCGGCACCATGTAAGGACTCCAGCTTTTGAAGTTCTGGATGCGCCCCACTTTCACCGAAGGATCGTGGATGTAGATCCAGTTGTCATTGAAGAGCTGCCTGTCTTTCAATATCAGCACTACGGTAAGAAAATCGCGGTAACGCAGCGCTGCCGCTGCTGCCCTCGCCGCCGGCGAAAACGCACCGTGAACGCCTGCCACCAGCTGGCGCAGCGGCGCGGAGGAAATCACATAATCAAAATGCTCCGCAGGCTCATCAGGCTGACATGTAAGATCCCATGTGCGCCGGTTGGCATGGTATGCCAAACGGGTGACAGTAGTATTCATGCGTACGCAAACCCCCATCTCCACTGCCTTACTCCGGCAGGTTTCCCACATCTGGCCCGGGCCGTATTTGGGATAGCGGAAAGAGTCGATGAGGGTCTTGATGAGCTTGTCCTTCCCCTTTGATTTCGATTGGGGCAGGATGGCATTGCGGATGGCAGCACTCAGGGAGAGCCCCTTAATGCGCTGGGCAGCCCAGTCGGCAGAAATTTCATGGCAGGGAATGCCCCAAACCTTTTCGGTATAGGTCTTGAAGAATATGCGGTACAGTCGTTCCCCAAAGGCCTGCGACACCCAATCCTCAAAGCTGCGGGGCGTGGAAGCCGGCTTCAACCGAGCCTGCAGGTAGCTTACCACACAACGCACAGACTCCAGCAGTCCGAGCTTCCGCAAAGCTTCTCCGGCCGCCAGCGGGTAGCTGAAAAACTTCCTGTTATAATAGATGCGGCTGCTCCGGGGGCGTTCCAACAGATCGTCGCCCAGGATTTCGGTCCAAAAGGATTCTACTTCCTGCGACTTGCTGAAAAAACGGTGGCCCCCAATATCGAAAAGATAGCCTTTGTATGATTCCGTACGCGAAATACCACCCACCAGGGATGGATGCTGCTCAAATACAGTCACGTCGTAACCACCCTCCTTACCGAGCAGGTAGGCGGCGGTAAGGCCTGCGGGACCTGCACCAATGATGGCAATCTTCTTTTTGGGTGTTTGCACTGGGCAACAAATATATCAAGCCGCAACATATCCGGCCGGTTAAAGAACCGGCGCTTAGATATCGGTGATGGGCCTGTACCGGGGTACCAGAGATTTCATGATCACCCAGGCAAGCAGGTAGGCGATGGCACAGAAGCTGAACATGATGGTATAACCGGTTTGTATATGCCCCAGCGCCTGATAATGGTCGAAAATAGCCCCTCCCACTTTGCTCACCAGTACGCCGCCAATACCGCCAGCCATACCGCCAATGCCAACCACCGATGCCACGGTTCTCTTGGGAAACATATCACTCACGGTAGTAAAAATATTGGCCGACCAGGCCTGGTGGGCCGAAGCGCCAATACCAATAAGCAGTACCGGAATCCAGTAGGTGCTGGCCCCCAGGGGCTGCGCCAGCAGCACCACCAGCGGGAATATGGCAATCATGAGCATGGCCTTCATGCGCCCATCATACGGGTGCATCCCTTTGCGGATGAAATAAATGGGGAACCAGCCTCCTCCAATACTGCCAAACATGGTCATGCTGTAGAGCACGGCCAGTGGCAACATGATTTCCGTTTTCACCATGCCGTATTGTGCTTCCAGGTACTTGGGCAACCAGAACAGGAAGAACCACCAGACACCATCGGTGAGGAATTTGCCCGTGACAAAGGCCCAGGTTTGCCGGTATCCCAGCAGCTTCCACCACGACACTTTGCCGTTGTTTACTGCTGATGCTTCTGCCGCCACCTCCTCCTTATCGCTGTTGATATGCGCCCGCTCTGCCTCACCCATCCGATGCTGCTTTTCCGGTTTTTCATACAACCAGTACCAGAAGATCAGCCACAGGAATCCCACGGCGCCAATGACTATAAAGGCCATTTGCCATCCATAGTGCTTGGCAATCCAGGGCACGGTGAGGGGCGCCAGTATGGCCCCTATATTACTGCCTGAATTGAAAATGCCCGTGGCCAGCGCCCGCTCGCGCTTGGGAAAATACTCGGCCGTTGCCTTAATGGCGGCCGGAAAGTTGCCCGATTCACCAAAGCCAAGCACCGCGCGGGAGAGCATGAAACCAACTATGGAAACAGAAACAGCACCAATACCCACCCATGACAACAAACCGGCCATGGCATGCCCGATGGGAATGGCAAAGGCATGCATGATGGCACCCAACGACCATATAATGATAGCCCAGGCGAAGCCGGCCTTGGTGCCGAGTTTGTCAATAACGCGGCCGGCAAACAGCATGGAAATGGCATATACAAACTGAAACACCGCCGTGATATTGGCATAGTCGGTATTGCTCCAGTTGAATTCCTTCGACAAATCAGGCGCCAGCAGGCTCAGCACCTGGCGATCGAGGTAGTTAACGGTAGTGGCAAAGAAGAGCAGGCCGCAAATGGTCCAGCGGTATTTTCCAATCGTTTGTTGCATGGCAGGCATGAAATTGTTTCGAATGATTTTTTGTCCTAAGTCAGGCAGCAGCTTATCCCCGGATCTCCCTGATGATGCGGATGGCTTCAGCGGTATTTTGCTTGAGCAGGCTGTAATTCTTCTCCTGGAGAATTTGTTTGGTGATCAGTTTGCTGCCCATACCCACGGCCACCACGCCCGAAGCAAACCATGCCTTCAGGTTGCCTTCCTCGAGTTCCACCCCACCGGTAGGCATAAACTGCAGGTTGGGGAACAATTCTTTGATGGCACTCATGAAACCAGGCCCCAGTACATTCCCGGGAAACAGTTTCACCAGCGGGCAGCCAGCCTTTTCTGCTTCATGTATTTCGGTAGGCGTCATACAGCCGGGCACCCACAGGGTCTTGTTAAGATAGGCTACATCGGCCACGCTGGCATCAAACACAGGGCTGATCAGGAAATCGGCACCGGCATCCAGGAAGGCCCGGGCCATATCAGCACTTTTAATGGTACCGATGCCCAGGTAGAGGTCCTGCATCTCAGCGTCACACAGCCTGCGCATGGCCTTGAAATTGGCAAGCGCCGCCTCTACCCTGTTGGTGTATTCCACGGCCCTGATGCCAGCATCATACAATGCGCGCAGCACATCGAGACTCACCTGCTCATCCTTGTGAAAAAAAAGCGGCAACAACCCCTGTTCCGGTATGAATTTGAGAATAGCTTCCTGCTTGCTCATAGCTCAAAATTATCTGGTTGATTAAATTAAGAAATACGCTGCGGAAGGTACGGAGCAAGGGCCAAGGCAATGGTTGCAAACGGCCTGCAAAAACGCAATTTCTACGCAAACGATTACGGAAATTTACTTCTTTCGATGCTCCTGCCAAAGCATGGGTGCAATTACCTTTGATATCGTCAGGACGGGGCTTTTTGATCCATAACCCGCCTGTTCATTCCAAATCATATTAAAGCAATTGAACATGCCAGCAAAAGTGGTAACACTCGGGGAGATCATGATGCGACTGTCAACCCCAGGATTTGAGCGCTTCGTACAATCCGACAGTTTTGATGTAACCTATGGTGGTGGCGAGGCCAATGTGGCCGTGGCCCTGTGCAACTATGGACTGAATGGTGTTTTTGTAACCAAGGTGCCGGAAAATGCGCTGGGGCAGGCTGCCATCAACCACATCCGCCGCTACGGCGTAGACACCCAATTCATAGCCCGCGGCGGCAAGCGTTTGGGCATTTACTTCCTGGAGACCGGCGCCAGCATGCGCGCCTCGCAGGTAATATACGATCGCGCAGGCGCCAGCATTGCCGACGTTAGCGTGGAGGAGTTTGACTTCGATAAAATACTGGATGGCGCCAGCTGGTTTCATACCACCGGCATCACCCCGGCGCTGAGCGACAAGGCAGCAGCCGTAACTGAGGCCGCCCTCAAAGCCGCCCGTGCCAAAGGCATTACCACCAGCATTGACCTCAACTACCGCAAAAAGCTGTGGAGCAAGGAGAAGGCCCGCGAGGTGATGACCAATCTCTGCCAGTATGTGGATGTATGCATCGGCAACGAGGAAGATGCTGAAACCACCCTCGGATTCAAGGCCGAAGGCACCGATGTAACCAAAGGCGAGCTGAATCTCGATGGATACAAGAGTGTTTTCCGCCAAATGCGTGAAAAGTTCGGCTTCAAATATATTGCCAGCACCCTGCGCGAAAGCCACAGCGCCAGCGACAATGGCTGGAGTGCCCTCGTATACAACGGTGAAGAATTCTACCATACCCGGCAGTATGAAGTGCGCATCGTAGACCGCGTTGGCAGCGGCGACAGCTTTGCCAGCGGCTTTATCTACGGACTGGTAACCGGTATGCCCATGCCGGAGGCAGCAGAATTTGGCGTGGCCGCTTCTGCCCTCAAACATACCATTCCCGGCGACCTTAATCATGCCACCCTGGGCGAAGTGAAAGACCTGATGAAGGGCGATGCCAGCGGCCGCGTTCAGCGCTGATGGCATCCTGCTGATAAAATCTGTTGCGATTCTCTTTAAAAGGTAAAGTCAACCGCCCGGGCACCTGCCACAGGCGGTTACTTTTTTTAACCCTATCAACAACACACCATATGATCATCGACAAACTTGAAAATGCCCATCTGTACTTCAATGTACACCCTTTGTTTGAACAGGCATTTGCCTGGATAGCACAAACAAACCTGGCGGAAGGAGAACCCGGAACCACCATAATTGACGGCGATAACCTGAAAGCCATTGTGAGCCAGAAACCGGGCATGAAAGCTGAAGAAAGCCTGGCCAAATTTGAATGCCACAACCGGCATATTGACATACAGCTGTGCATTGATGGCCGCGAAACCATTGGCTGGAAGTCGCGCAACGACTGCCATGAGCCCAAGGGAGAATACAACCCCGACAAGGACGTGCTTTTCTATGCCGATGCCCCCGACAGTTATATTCAGCTCACCAACGGCCAGTTTGCCATCTTCTTCCCTACCGACGTACATGCACCAATGATCGGCGAAGATGAGATCCGCAAATTGGTCATCAAGGTAAAGCGCTGATTGGAGCCGCCCACCAGCATGAAGCTGGCATTACTGTGCAGGCCAGCCATCTTCAGGAACCGGTCTGCTGGGTAGCCTCGCGCTCTCCCGTGGCAGCGGCCACCATAATGGCGTCCTGGCCCGTGGCATCTCCGTCTTCCTGCAACTTACCAAAGGCTGCTGCCGTGGCGTAGTTCAGCAGTTGCTGGTCGGGCAGCTGATGATAGATGCCGTAAATGAGGCCTGCCATAAAGCAGTCGCCGCTACCCGATCGGTCCACTACGGCCTCTGCTGTATGCTCCTGGGATACAGACATGTTTCCGTCGCGGTGCAGGGTGGTGAAATACCTGATCCGGCCCATCTCGCTGTCAAACCGGAATGTGTTGGCCACCGTATGCACTTTGGGAAAGCGGGCCATGATTGTATCAGCAGTCTGCTGCGCATGGTCCAGATAAGCCTGCCTGGTTCCTTTTTCATGAATGGTCGGGTCAACAGCTATGCCCAGCAGGCTGGCCGCACTCCAGATATTACCCATCACCAGATGGCAATGTTCTACCAGGGCTGGCATTATTTCCACCGGGTCCTTGCCGTATTTCCACAACCGGGCACGGTAATTCAGGTCCATCGAAATGGGAATATTCCTGGCAGCGGCGGCCTGCATGGCCTCCAGGCACACATCAGCCACCCCCTGATTGAGGGCCGGGCTGATGGCCGATAAATTCAACCAGCATACATCCTGTAACACCTTGTCCCAGTCGATCATGCCAGGCTTAAGTTTCGAAAAGGATGAACCTTCCCGGTCGTACACCATACTGCCTTTCAGGTCGGCACCCCGTTCCAGGTAATACAAGCCTATTCGGTCGCCTCCCAATACAATGGAGGAAGTGAAAATGCCCTTGTACTCCAGGTAGTCCATCACGTGCCGGCTCATAAAATTGTCGGGAAGTGCCGTGCAGTACTTTACCGGAAGTTCCCATCCGGCCAACGCAGTGGCCACATTGGCTTCAGCACCACCCAGATACAGCATCATGGGGTGTTTAGTGGCCAGGGAGGCATTAGGCGCCGGGGAGATGCGAAACAGCAGCTCACCAAAACAGAGTATTTTCTTTCTTGCCATGTGTGCAGAATGTATTCCGGAATTGTCATGCCTTCCCTGGCAGGCCCCCTATGGGATGTTCTGCCCATTCCAAATTCAATGTCATTTATTTAACGGTGGACGCCAGTTTCATCTGCGTAAATCTGCGCCAGCATCTGCGTCATCTGCGGGAAACATTCCCCGCAGATCCCGCTGATTGAAAACCGCAGATACCAACCAAACGACATTGCATTCCAATTTGGGAGAATCAATTATAGGCATTTTATTCAGGAAGATTAAACCCAAAATACCGATTGGCATTGTTGAAGCAGATATCCCGGATAATGCCGCCAATCAGCCCATAATCCATTGGCAGTTCTCCTTTATCCATCTCTTCCCCAAACAGGTTGCACAGGATACGCCGGAAATATTCATGCCGCGGGAACGAAAGGAAGCTGCGGGAGTCGGTAAGCATGCCTACAAACTGGCTAACCAGCCCCATATTGGACAGGGCATTCAGCTGGCGGGTCATGCCATCCTTTTGATCCAGGAACCACCAGGCGGAGCCCCACTGCACTTTGGCTGCCACGCTGCCATCGTTGAAATTGCCGATCATGGTGGCCATCACTTCATTATCGGCCGGGTTCAGGTTGTAGAGGATGGTTTTAGCCAGTTTATTCTGGTCATCCAGACGGCCCAGGAATCTGGAAAGGGCCGCGGCCTGGCTGAAGTCGCCAATGGAATCCCAGCCGGTATCCGGGCCCAGCTCGCGCAGGCGCCGGGTGTTGTTGTTGCGCAGGGCGCCCAGGTGAAATTGCTGCACCCAGCCCTTTTCCCAGTCCCATTCGGCAAACCAAAGCAGCATGGCGCTTTTGAATTTCTCCACTTCTGCCGGTGTGGCATGCTCTCCGCTGCGCACCTTGCCGAAGATGGCTGCTACCTCGGCATGCGTAAATGAGGCGGCATACACTTGCTCCAGCCCATGATCGGAAACCTTGCATCCTTGCGCAGCAAAGAAATCATGGCGGCTCTTCAGGGCCTCCAGGTAATCATCCAGGCTGCTGATGTTGGCATTGCACACAGATTCTACCCTGCCCACATAATCATTAAAGCCCTGGGTGTTCTCAATGGCCATGGCTTTGTCGGGCCGAAATGCCGGAAGCACGCGCGGCGTTGACCCACCGGCTTTCAGTTCCCGGTGATACTCAAGCGAATCCACCGGATCATCGGTGGTGCACAGCAGCCGCACATGCATCTGCTGCAACAGCCCCATGGTATGGTGGCTGGGCGACTGTAACTTCTGGCTGCACTGTTCATAGATGGCCGGCGCGGTGGACGCATCCAGCAACTCATCCACCCTAAAATAACGCAGCAATTCGAGGTGCGTCCAGTGGTAGAGTGGATTGCGCACCGTATAGGGCACTGTTTTGGCCCATGCCAGGAATTTATCGTAATCGCTGGCCTGTCCGGTGCAATATTCTTCCGGCACCCCGCAGGTGCGCATGGCCCGCCACTTGTAGTGGTCGCCATACAGCCACACCTGCGTGAGGTTGGCAAACACGTGGTTGGCAGCCATCTGGTCGGGTGGCAGGTGGTTGTGGTAGTCTATGATGGGCATCGGCGCGGCGTATTCATGATACAGGCGCTGAGCGGATTTGCTGTACAGCAGAAAATCTTCGTGAATAAATGATTTCATCTGGATATGTTTTTCAATTGCTATTTATGATCACTTGCAGGAAACAACAGTTTTCTATAGGGAAACCCCGCGTTTCCATGGAATAAAGTCATCCTGATTCAGCAGTACCGCTTTGGGTGTGACTTCTCCGCTGGCGGCCCGTATGCAGAATTCGAGTATTTCTTCCCCCATTTCTTCTATGGTTTTATTTCCATCCACCACCGGGCCGCAGTTGATGTCAATGATATCGGCCATCCTGGTGGCCAGGGTGGAATTGGTGGCCACTTTAATGGTTGGACATACCGGGTTGCCGGTGGGCGTTCCCAGGCCTGTGGTGAA
>JALOMZ010000301.1 GCA_025455205.1 Chitinophagaceae bacterium
AAACCTTACCCTTTAACTGGCCGGCGTCTCGCTGGCACCCAAAACCCGCCCGGCGGGTGGGATGCTAAGAAAACCTGTAAAAACTTATCATGCCGACCTGCCAGGACCTGCAGACCTGACAGCACGGCACTCGTTTCAGTCACCCTGCGGGTGAGCAGACACCTGCATTCGTCTAACAGAATTCATTTACCTTTCTCGCCATGGATGGCTGCGCCATCCCTTCCTTACAAACCAATGCAGATGAAACAAATTTGCCTCTTGCTCCTGGCGGCCCTGTGCTTCATGCCGGGCATGGCTCAAAAGCGGGCCCAGAAAAAAGCCCCTGCGGCCCCCGTATATGATTTGGTCATTTATGGTGGCACCTCTGCCGGCATTGCGGCAGCCATCCAGGCAGCGCGCATGGGCAAGACAGCCGTGATCATTGAACCTTCCGCTCGCCTGGGCGGACTCACCACCGGCGGCCTGGGACAAACAGACATCGGCAACAAACAGGCCATTGGCGGCATTGCCCGCGAGTTCTACCAGCATATACGCACCTATTACCAGGATCCCAACAACTGGAAATGGCAAAAGCGGGAACAATACAAGGATGGCGGCCAAACACAAACTGCCGCCAACGAAGATGCCATGTGGACCTTTGAACCCTCCGCGGCATTGAAGGTGTTTCAACAAATGCTGGCGGCCGACCCGGTGAAAGACCGTGTACGGGTGATCACCGGGCAGCGCCTCAACCGTGCCACCGGCGTGGCCAAACAAGGCAATAGCATTACTGCCATCACCATGGAATCGGGACAGCAGTATGCAGGCAAAATGTTCCTGGATGCCACCTACGAAGGCGACCTCATGGCCGCAGCCGGCGTAAGCTATACCGTGGGTCGGGAAGGCAACAAACAATATAGCGAAACACTCAACGGAGTGCAGGACAATTACTACTATGCCACGCTGAAAAACCAGCTCTCCGCCAATGCCCGCAACCACAACTTTGTGCAGGGCGTGGATCCTTACAAGGTGAAGGGCGACCCCTCCAGCGGCCTGCTTCCTTTTATCAAGGCTGGCGGCCCGGGCCTCACCGGCAGCGGCGACAAAGGCGTGCAAGCCTATTGCTTCCGCATGACCCTCACCGACCATCCTGACAACCGCATCCCTTTTGCCAAGCCTGCCGGTTACAACGAACTGTACTATGAACTCCTGCTCCGGAATTACGAGGCCGGCGAAACGGGGTTTCCATGGATCAATTCGCATATGCCCAACCGCAAAACCGATACCAACAACCGGCTGGGCTTTTCCTCCGACTTCATCGGACAGAACCACGCCTACCCCGAAGCCAGCTACGCAGAGCGCGAACGCATCATAGAAGCCCACCGCCAATACCAGCAGGGATTGATGTGGACCCTGGCCTACCATCCCCGCATGCCGGAACATATCCGCCAGGAAGTATCGCGCTGGGGTACCTGCAAAGACGAATACGAACGGGGCGATGGCTGGCAAGATCAGCTCTACATCCGCGAAGCCCGCCGCATGGTGAGCGATTACGTGATGACGCAGCATCATTGCGAAGGCCTGAAAGTGGCGGAGGATGCCGTGGGGCTGGGCGCTTATGGCATGGACTCGCACCACGTGAACCGCTATGTGGACGCCAACGGTTTTGTGCAAAATGAAGGCAATGTGGAGGCGCATGTACCCAAGCCTTATCCCATCAGCTACCGCAGCATCGTACCCAAAAACGAGGAATGCACCAACCTGCTGGTGCCTGTTTGCCTGAGTGCCACGCACATTGCGTTTGGGTCCATACGCATGGAACCAGTATTCATGGTGCTGGGACAATCGGCTGCCACCGCCGCCGTATTGGCCATAGACAAGGCACAGGCTGTGCAATCGGTGGACTATATCCAGCTGAAGCAGTGCCTGCTGGCCGACAAGCAGCGGCTGGAATAAGGGCTATCCGTTTGTATGTATTGGAGAGCAGCGGCCAGCACAGCACAGGAAGGCCTTTCGCCTGATGGGCGCGCCCATGGTGCAAACAAATGCTATTATTGCGGCCGCATTATAGCATTCCCTGCATTTATAACGGCTGAACTTTCATGTTAAAGAAACTCACCAGGAATCTCACCTTCTGGGTGCTGCTGGCCATTACCGCCGGCATCCTCATCGGGCATTTTTCGCCGGCCACCGGTGTGGCGCTGGAGCCACTGGGCAAGTACTTCATTGCCGTGGTGAAGCTGTTCATTAACCCTATTATCCTCATTACCATCATCACCGGCATCTGCGGCATGGACAGCCTCAAGCGGGTGGGCACGGTGGGCGCCAAGGCCCTGCTCTATTTTGAAATTGTGACCACCCTGGCCCTGGTGATTGGCATTGTGGTGGGCTATGTGGTGCAACCCGGGTATGGGGTACAGCATAATGGTAATGCAGTAGCACCCGCTTATACCAGCAGTGCGTCTATTTCATGGGCCAAATTCTTCCAGGATAATGTTACCATACAGGTTTTGCTGTTTGCCATCGTGGCCGGCATTGTGCTCAGCCGGCTCAGGAACAAACAACAGATACTGCACTATATCTATATCGCGTCACGCTATGTATTCCGGGCCCTGCATTGGGTAATGCTCTTTGCGCCCCTGGGCGCTTTGGGCGGCATGGCCTTCACCATTGGCAAATATGGCATTGCCACCCTGTTTCCCCTGGCCAAGCTCATGGCCAGCGTATACATCACCATGGCCCTGTTCATCTTCCTGGTGCTGGGCGGCATACTGCGTTATTACAACATCAGCATCATCCGCTTTATCAGATACCTCAAAAACGAGTTGCTGATCGTGATCGGCACGTCCTCCTCTGAAGCTGCACTGCCCTCCCTGATGGAGAAGTTGGAAAGAATGGGTTGCCACAAATCGGTGGTGGGGCTGGTGGTGCCCACCGGCTATTCCTTCAATCTCGATGGCACTTCCATCTATTTGTCCATGGCCATCATCTTTTTGGCGCAGGTATACCAGGTGCACCTGAACATGGAGCAGGTGCTCACCATCATTGGGGTGCTCATGATCACTTCCAAGGGAGCCGCAGGCATCACGGGCAGCGGATTTGTGATACTGGCCTCCACCATGCATGCCGTGAAGGTGATACCCGTGGAAGGCCTGGCATTACTGATTGGGGTAGACCGTTTCATGTCGGAGGCCCGGGCTGTTACCAACTTCATTGGCAATGGCGTGGCTACGGTATTCATTTCCATGAACGAGAAAATGGTGGACAAGGGGCGCTTGCACCGGGCGCTTGATCCGCATCATGGGGATGAGGTGGAGGCATGAGCTATACGGTGTGGATGCGCGTGTTATTTTTACCACAGAGGGCCAGGAGGATTGCACAGTGGAACACTGAGAATTTACCACAGAGAACGGAGAACGCAGAGAGAGTTTTCGCTGCGCGAAAGGAAATTTAGTTGAACCGCCAGGGCGAAAAGGTGCAATACGTTTTTGAACCACAGAGACACAGCGGCACGGCGTAACACAGAGAGGATTTACCGCTGAGCACCAGAGAGCGCAGAGAAAGTTTTCGCTGCGCGAAAACAGGACTATTTGAACCGCCAAGTCGCGGAGACGCGAAGTTTTAAACCGTTCTTCCAGGTGTTCGCGCAGCGGCACCTGGAAGTTACGATTGACGCCGGTCTCTGACCGGAATGCGGCAGGACTTGCATTTCTGAAAATGACGCCAGTGGCTCACTGGTGCATATGGTAAGGCC